>DATFMW010000139.1:0-9004 GCA_035266765.1 Gaiellaceae bacterium
CGCGGCCGAGTGGGAGCCGCTCCTCGTCTCCGGCGACTACGACTTCGGGCTCCGGCCCGCGTCCGCGAAGAAGGGGGTCGTCTGCGGGATGGCGATGACGGAGCGCCAGGGCGGCTCCGACGTGCGCGTGAACACGACGACGGCGAGGCCGCTCGGCGGTGACGAGTATGCGCTCGACGGCGAGAAGTGGTTCTGCTCGGCGCCGATGTCGGACGTGTTCCTCGTGCTCGCGCAGGCGCCGGGTGGCCTCTCGTGCTTCCTGCTCCCGCGCGTCCTTCCGGACGGCACCCGCAACGGGTTCCGCCTCCAGCGCCTCAAGGACAAGCTCGGCGACCGCGCGAACGCGTCGAGCGAGGTTGCCCTGGAGGGGGCGTGGGCCCGGCTTGTCGGCGAGGAGGGCCGCGGTGTGCGGACGATCCTCGAGATGGTCGTCCACACCCGGCTCGACTGCGTGCTCGGCACCGCGGCCGGCATGCGCGAGGGGGTCGAGCAGGCGACCCATCACGCTGCGCACCGGGTCGCGTTCGGGAAGCTGCTCGCCGATCAGCCGCTGATGCGCGGCGTCCTCACCGACCTCTGCGTCGAGTCCGAGGCCGCCACGGTGACCGCCATGCGGCTCGCCCGCGCGTACGACCGGCGCGCCGCCGGCGACGAGCGCGAGGCCGCGTTCGCGCGGATCGCGACGGCGGTGTCGAAGTACTGGATCTGCAAGCGCGGCCCCGCGCACGCGGCCGAGGCGCTCGAGTGCGTCGGCGGCAGCGGGTACGTCGAGGAGTCGGTGCTGCCGCGCATCTACCGGCAGGCGCCGCTGCTCTCGATCTGGGAAGGGTCGGGCAACGTCGTCTGCCTCGACGTCCTCCGCTCGCTCCGGCGGGCCCCGGAGACCGGCGAGGTGCTGCTGGACGAGATCCGGGTCGCGGGCGAGCCGCGCGCGACCGCGCTGGCCGAGCGGGCGCTCGCCGAGGCGGACGAGAGCTCTGCGCGGATCGCCGTCGAGCGGCTCGCGCTCGCACTCCAGGCGTCGCTCCTCGTACGGCACGCACCGCCCGCCGTGGCGGACGCGTTCTGCGGAACACGCCTCGCCGGCGAGGGCGCTCTCGCCTACGGGACGCTGCCGGCGGGCGTCGACGCGGCTGCGATCGTCGAGCGCCACCGGCCTCGCGCAGCAGCGAGCTAACCTCGGCTCACGCGCGGCGTCTGAGTGAGAGGAGAGACGCATCGATGTTGTTTGCCGTTCACCCGAGCGAATGCGACTGGGCCGAGGAGGCTGCGTCTACGCGCGCGGACGGCGAGCTCCTGACCGAGCTCGAGCACGCTCGGCTCACGGCCCACCTGGGAGCGTGCGCCGACTGCCGGATGTTCGCCGCCGCCGCGGGCGCGATCGCCCGCGAGCTGAGGGGCGCCCCGCTCGAGCAGCCCGACGTGCCCGTCTTCCTGCCGCGCCGCCACCGCACGCCGGCGCTGCGCGTCCAGGCCGCTGCGGCGGCGCTCGTCGCGACTGCGGTCGGCGCCTCGTTCGCGGTCGGGCACGTCCTGGGGAGCAGCAACCGTGCCCGTACGGCGACGGGCAGTTCGGCCGCGGACATCGCGGGTCTGCGCGCCGACTCCGTCGAGCAGCACCTGCTCGCGATGTTGTCGCACGGCGGAAACAGCGGCATCCGTTTCGGCACCACGACCGCGCTCTAGCGATTTCGGCGCGACGACGGCCACGCAACGCCACTCGCATCACGTTGCAACACATTCCGCGTTCGAAATTGGCATTTCCGTGCGTGCCTAACTAAGCTAGCGCGCCGTCGTCTACGAAACGTGACGGGGCGCCCTTCCGGGGGCGTGGGAGTGAGCAGGCGCCGCCGTATGACCTAGGCTCCCGGCGCACACAAAACGGAGGGAATCAATGCACAGACGGATCTGGCTCCTCGTGGGAGCGGCCGCCGCAGTGCTTGTCCTGGCGACGTCTGCGACCGCAACGAGCAAGACCGCGGGAACGGCCCATGCCGCCGACGCAACACCGGCAGCTGCGCCGTTCGCCCAGGCGTGGGCCAACGTGCCGCGGACGCCCGCCGCCCGACAGGCGAAGAGCGTGCTCGTATTCGGGATGGAGCAGGACGTCACCGGATTCAACAGCAACCTGTCCTGCTGCAACGAGTACTGGTCTGCGATCACGGGCAACGGCCCGGTGATTCGCGGCGCGTACACCATCACGAACAATCTCGCGTACGTCCCGGACCTCGTGGACAAGGTCGTCGCGACGAAGACGACGCTGACCTACTACATCAAGAAGAACGCGTACTGGACGTGGGGCACGAAGAAGCTCCCGGTCACCTACAGGGACTTCGTCTACACGTGGAAGGCGTTCACCAACCCGAAGAACGACGTCGTCTCGCGTGACGGCTACGACCAGATCACCGGCTTCACCCACAAGGGTACGAAGGTGATCACCTTCAAGTGGAAGAAGCCGTACGCCGACTACCGCGACATCTTCGGCCTCATCTATCCGTCCGCCGCCCTCGCCGGGATGGACTTCAACAAGATCTGGGCGAACTGCGTCTGCGGCAACGACGGCAAGCCCGTCTCGGACGGCCCCTTCATGCTGACGAACTACACGAAGGGCCAGGGCATCACCCTGAAGTCGAACTCGAACTGGTACGGCAAGAAGCCGGGCCTGAAGGAAGTCGACTTCAAGCTGATCACCGACACGAACTCGGAGATCCAGGCGATGCGCGGCGGTGAGGTGGACGCGATCAACCCGTCCCCGCAGACCGCGCTGACCGCACTGGAGCACCAGTCCGGGCTCACGTACAGCTCGATCCCGGGCCTGTACCAGGAGCACGTCGACATCCAGTTCGGCAAGAAGGGCCAGCCGTTGCTGCGCGCGCCGTGGATGCGGCGGGCGATCATGATGGGGATGAACCGCGACGCGGTCATCAAGGCCCTCTTCGGCGACATCGCGCCGGGACTGACGGCCCTGAACAACCTCGTCTACTACCAGTCCGACAAGCAGAACTACAAGCCGGACTTCGCGAAGTGGAACTACAACCCGGCCAAGGCTCTCGCGCTGCTGAAGCAGCACTGCACCGGCGGCCCGAGCACGCCGACGGCTGGGAACACGAACTACTTCACCTGCGCCGGCTATCCGGCGAAGTTCGCGTACACGACGATCGCCGGCAACCACCGGCGTGAGACGAGTGAGGCCATCTTCAAGGCCGAGCTGGCCGCGATCGGGATCCAGATCACGGACAACCTCCAGCCCGCGAACGTCGCGTTCGGCCCGACGGTCCTGTCGGCCTCGAACTACGACCTGTTCGAGTTCGCGTGGGTCACCTCGCCCGACCCGGCCGGCTTCGTGTCGATCTGGAGCTGTGGCGGCGAGTCGAACTACCTGAACTACTGCAACCGCAAGGCCACGAACCTGATGCAGCAGAGCGACAGCGAGCTGGATCCGACCAAGCGTGGCCTGCTGTTCCAGAAGGCTGACCTGCTGATGTCGAGCGATGTGCCGTCGATTCCGCTCTACGCGGCGCCGGTGATCCTCGTCTACAAGAACTCCATCCTCGGGATGAAGAACAATCCGGCGTCGGTCGGTCCGACCTGGAACATCGAGGACTGGAAGTGGAAGTCGTAGCACCCGCCAGGGCGGGCCTCTAGCTCGCCCTCGTCCCGTGACGACCCGCGCCCGCCTTCTCGGCGGGCGCGGGTCGGAGCGGCCTCCCGCGAGTCGAACAAGGACACCCACGTGCTCACCTACATCGCCAGGCGCGTCCTCTACAGCTTCCCGGTCCTCGTCCTCTCGAGTTTCCTGAGTTTCGTGTTCGTGTCGTACGCAGGGGATCCGTTGGCGCGTCTGCGCGCGAACCCCCAACTCTCGGCGATCACGGTGGCGCACCTGCGGCACACGTACCACCTCGACGAGTCGATTCCCGTGCGCTACTGGTTCTGGGTCAAGGACATCTTCACGCACAAGCTCGGCGTCTCGCTCAACACGTTTCAGCCGATCTGGCCCGACATCGTGCGTACCCTCGGCCATACGGCGCAGGTGATCATCATCGCCGAGGTGCTCGCGATCATCCTCGGCGTCACCGTCGGGATCTTCTCCGCGATCAAGCAGTACTCGATCTTCGACTACCTGTTCACGTCGGTGAGCTTTCTCGGCTTCGCGATGCCGACGTTCTGGCTCGCGCTGCTGCTCCAGATTCTGTTCGTCGACATCTACCTCAAGTGGGGTGTCCGGATCTTCTACACGTCGGGCCTGAACAGCCCGCACGAGGGGACGTGGTCGCTCGACCGGCTGCAGCACATCGCACTGCCGGTGATGACGCTCTGCATCATCAGCTTCGCGATCTACAGCCGCTACATGCGCGCCTCGATGCTCGACGTGATCAACACCGACTACGTGCGAACCGCCCGCGCGAAGGGCTTGCCCGAGTGGAAGGTGATCATGGGGCACGTCTTCCGCAACGCGCTGATCCCGATCGCGACGATCGCGGCCCTCAACTTCGGCGGCCTGCTCGGCGGGGCGATCATCACCGAATCCGTCTTCAGCCTCGACGGGATCGGCTACTACTTCGTCCAGAAGCTCGGTCAGCTCGACCTCTACGCCGTCATGGCGTACCTGCTCGTCACCTCGGTCGGGATCATCTTCTTCAACCTCGTCGCGGACATCCTGTACGGGTTCCTCGACCCGCGGATCCGCTATGACTGAGCCGGTGTCGCGGAAGCCGGGCCACGAGTCGGAGAAGATCGTGGCGGCCGGGCTCGAGGACACCACAGTTGTCGCTGGGCTCGAGCTCGAGGTTCGCAGCCAGTGGTCGTACGCGCGTCGGCGCTTCCTGCGTCACCGGCTCGCGATGACCGGCCTCATCCTGCTGATCATCGTCTTCGGCGCCGGGTTATTCGCGAACTTCATCGCGCCCTACTCGTACGAGCAGATCGACCTGAACAACATCCTCGCCCCGCCGACGACGTTCGGGCACCACTTCTTCGGCACCGACGAGATCGGCCGCGACTACTTCAGCCGCGTCATCTACGGGATCCGCACGTCCGAGGAGGTCGGCGTCTTCGTCGCGGTCGTATCCTCGTTCATCGGCCTGATCGTCGGCGCAATCGCCGGCTACTACGGCGGCTGGATCGACAACCTCCTGATGCGGATCACCGACCTCGTTCTCACCCTGCCCGCCCTCGCGATCCTGCTCACCGCGGCGGCTCTGCTCGGCTCGGGCAATCAGTGGCGCGTGTCGATCATCCTTGCGCTCTTCTTCTGGACGACGCTGGCGCGGATCGTGCGAGGCGTCTTCCTCTCCCTGCGCGAGAAGGAGTACGTCGAGGCGGCGAAGGCGGCCGGCTCGGGTGACGCGCGGATCATGTTCCGGCACATCCTTCCGAACACGCTGGGCCCGATCATCGTCAACGGGACGCTCGCGGTTGCGACCGCCATCCTCGTCGAGGCGGCGCTCTCGTTCCTCGGGTTCGGGATCAAGCCGCCGACGCCGTCGCTCGGCTCGCTCGTCGTCTCCGGCCAGACGAACCCGCAGAAATGGTGGCTGACGATCTTCCCGGGTCTGACGATCGTCCTGATCGTGCTGTGCATCAATTTCATCGGCGACGGGCTGCGCGACGCCCTCGATCCCACCCAGAGGAGGATCCGTGCCTGAGCTCGAGCGGTGCCCGGCCGGAGTCGGGGTTGAGAGGAGAGTCCGTGCCTGAGCCGATCCTGTCGATCCGCAACCTCGCCGTCGAGTTCAAGACCGAAGACGGGATCGTGCACGCCGTCGACGACATCACCTACGACGTCTTCCCGGGCGAGACGCTCGGGATCGTCGGCGAGTCCGGCTCGGGGAAGAGCGTCAGCACGCTCTCGATCCTCGGCCTGATCCCGCAGCCGCCGGGACGGATCGCCGGCGGCGAGGCGATCTTCAAGGGGCAGGACCTGCTGAAGCTGAAAAAGCGGGAGCTACGCCGGATTCGCGGCGACGAGGTGGCGATGATCTTCCAGGACCCCATGACCTCGCTCAACCCGGTGCTGAGGGTCGGCTTCCAGCTCGGCGAGGCGATCAAGACGCACTACCCGAAGGAACGCGACGGCGCCGTGAAGGAGCGCGTGATCGAGCTCCTTCGCATCGTCGGCGTGCCGAACCCGGAGACGCGCTACGACCAGTACCCGCACGAGTTCTCGGGCGGCATGCGGCAGCGCGCGATGATCGCGATGTCGATCGCGAACTCGCCGTCCCTGCTGATCGCCGACGAGCCGACCACCGCGCTCGACGTGACGATCCAGGCGCAGGTGCTCCAGGTGATGAAGCGCGTGCAGGAGGAGACGCACGCGGCCACGATCCTGATCACCCACGATCTCGGGATCGTCGCCGAGCTGTGCGAACGCGTGCTCGTCATGTACGCCGGCCGGATCGTCGAGTCCGGCGACGTGCACACGATCTTCCGCAAGCCGCGGCACCCGTACACGATCGGGCTCATGGACAGCCTCCCGCGCCTCACCGAGGACGAGGAGTGGCTGCACCCGATCCCCGGGCAGCCGCCGAGCCTCATCAACCGGCCGAGCGGCTGCGCATTCCACCCCCGCTGCTTCCTCTCGCAGGGCCGGGCCGCCTGCCTCGACGAGGTGCCGTCGCTTCGCGAGATCGACGGCGCCGGGCACAGCAGTGCGTGCCACTACGCCGAGGAGTTGCGCGACCGGCCGTCGAGGTTCGGGGCGCCCGTCCAGGCAGGAGGTGCGCAGTGAGCGCGGAGCAGACCCCGGACACGACCGTCGGCGACGACGGGTCGATCCACGCCCGCGCCGCCACCGGCGACGAGATCCTGCGCGTCGAGGGCCTCGTCAAGCATTTCCCGATCCGCGCCGGGATCCTCAAGCGCACGGTCGGCCAGGTCCACGCGGTGGACGGCGTCGACCTGTCGATCCGTGCGGGCGAGACGCTCGGGCTCGTGGGCGAGTCGGGCTGCGGCAAGACGACGCTCTCGCGGGCGATCATCAAGCTGACCGAGCCCACGGCCGGGAAGATCGTCTTCAACGGGCGCGATATCACGGGTCTGTCGCGGCGGCACATGCGCGAGGTACGCCGCGAGTTGCAGATCGTCTTCCAGGACCCGTACGCGTCGCTCAATCCGCGGATGACGGTGCGCGACATCGTCAGCGAGCCGCTGCGGATCCACAACCGCTACGAGGGCGAGCAGGGCAAGCAGCGGGTGGACGAGCTGCTCCGCACGGTGGGCCTCTCACCGGAGCACGCGAACCGCTTCCCGCACGAGTTCTCCGGCGGCCAGCGGCAGCGCATCGGCGTGGCGCGCGCGCTCGCGCTCAGCCCGCAGCTGATCATCCTCGACGAGCCGGTCTCGGCGCTCGACGTGTCGATCCGCGCGCAGGTCGTGAACCTGCTCGAGTCGCTGCAGCGCGATTTCGGGCTCACGTACATCTTCGTCGCGCACGACCTGTCCGTCGTCCGCCACGTCTCCGACCGGGTTGCGGTCATGTATCTCGGCAAGATCGTCGAGACCGGCGCGAAGCACGAGATCTACGACCAGCCGTCGCACCCGTATACGCAGGCGCTCCTGTCTGCGGTGCCGATCGAGGAGCCGGGCCAGCGGGGCAAGCGCGAGCGGATCGTGCTCGAGGGCGACGTGCCGAGCCCGGCGAACCCGCCCTCCGGCTGCCGCTTCCGCACGCGCTGCTGGAAGGCGCAGACGATCTGCGAGGAGGAGGAACCGGCGCTGATCGACCGTGGCCAGGGCCATCCCACAGCGTGCCACTTCGCCGAGATCGTCAAGCCGCTCGAGATCGTCTCGACGCCGGCGAGCGCGTAGCAGTTTTTCCCGCTTCGCCCGCTCCGCGCGGGCAGGCGCGCTGTGCGCGCGTGCCCGCGCTGCGCTTTCCGCTCGCTCGGCAGCGGGCCGGCTTCGCCGGCTCGCGCCTGCTGACGGCAGACGGTGGTGGGCCGCGCCCGCGCAGGTCGGTCGCGGCAGTCGAGCGCGGCCGCTCGAGATCGTCTCGACGCCGGCGAGTGCCTAGCGGTTGTTCCCGCTTCGCCCGCTTCGCGCCGGCAGGCGCGCTGCGCGCGCGTGCCCGCGCTGTGCTTTCCGCTTGCTCGGCAGCGAGCCGGCTTCGCCGGCTCGCTGCCCCTCCTGCCGGCGAGCGCCGGTCTGCCGCGCCCGCACATGTCGGTCGCGGCGGCGGAGTGCGGTATCCGTACCGACAACCGTCTACCTGCTCTGCCCGGCGGTCGTCGACGAAGGAGCGGCCGCACCCTTCCGCGTGCAGCCCGTTTGCCGCCCGGTTGCTGCAGCCGGTTACCGGAGCCGTGCCTTCGAGCGCCCTTCGCGGGCGCGCAGCCGCCACGTGCGGGCCTCCTGCTTGCGCAGCAGGACGTCGTGGCGCTTCGCGATCGCGAGGAGCTCCTTCTGCAGCTTGCGCCAGCTGTCGAAGCGCTCGCGCGGCAGCGCACCCGACTCGACCGCCTCGAGGACGGCGCAGCCCGGCTCCTCGGTGTGCGAGCAGTCGTTGAAGCGGCACGCGCCGGCGAGCTCCTCGACGTCGGAGAACGCCTCGCCGAGCGCCTCCTCGCCGACGTCCCAGAGCTGAAGCTCGCGCAGGCCGGGAGTGTCGATCACCATCCCGCCGCCGGGGAGCTGGATCAGCTCACGGTGCGATGTGGTGTGGCGGCCCTCGTCGTCGTCGGCGCGGGTCTCGGCGGTTGCCATCAGCTCGTGGCCCACCCAGCGGTTCACGAGCGTCGACTTGCCCACCCCCGAAGAGCCGAGCAGGACGGCGGTCGTTCCGGGCAGGATGCGGGCCCGGAGGGCGTCGCAGCCCTGCCCCGTCAGCGCGGAGACGACGTGGACGGGCACGCCTGCGGCCACCGCCTCGACCTCGGCGACCATCTCCCACGGGTCGTCGAAGCGATCGGCCTTCGTGAGCACGATCTCGGGGGTGGCGCCGCTCTCGCCGATCGTGACGAGGTAGCGCTCGATTCGGCGCGGCTCCAGATCCGGGCCGAGCGAG
>DATFMW010000140.1:0-3058 GCA_035266765.1 Gaiellaceae bacterium
TCGTCCGGTCGAGCGTGGGATGCCGGATCTCGTTCGGGGGATTCAACCGTCTTCGTGACCGATCCGCAGGTTGCCGCCGTCGGGCACACGCTCCAGTCGGCGGCCTCCGGCAACGCCGGCGCCACCTTCACCGGCGCGGACGTGGCCGAGTTCGTCCATGCCGCGACGATCGCGATCGTCGGCGAGCTCACGCTCGACCGGCTCTGGCACGCCGTCCCCTCGTTCCCCACCCGCAGCGAGGTCTGGCTACGGCTGCTCGAGGGGTACGGTCTCTGAGCCGGTGAATCCCGCTGCCGCGACTCGGCATCCAAGAGGGCAACACCTACACCACGAGAGGATCACCACCGTGACGCAAGCAATCTGGAACGGAGCCGTCATCGCCGAAAGCGACGACACCGTCGTCGTCGAGGGCAACCACTACTTCCCGATCGAGTCCGTCGACCGCCGCTACCTCGTCGAGGGCGACACGCACAGCGTCTGCCCGTGGAAGGGCACCGCGAGCTACTACACGGTCGAGGTCGACGGCGAACGCAACGAGGACGCAGCCTGGACATACCCGTCCCCGAGGCCTGCGGCCGAGAAGATCGCCGGTCGCGTCGCCTTCTGGCGCGGTGTCGAGGTCGTCGACGAGCGTGGCGAGGCTCCCGGGCGTGGCCTGCTCGCGCGCCTCGCCGGACGACGGTGATCTGAAACCGCTCAGCGCTGAGCCGTCGGCCGGGATGCGAGCGCGCCGAGGTTAGGCTGTGGTTGTTGGCTGACCCGATCGAGATCCGGAGCGGCTCGCCCGACGGGAGCGAGGGGTTCGAGCTGTTGGCTGCGTCGCTTCGCGCCTCGAGCGGCGACCTGACGACGTTCGTCGAGGTGCTCGCCGAGAAGCTCGAGGGGGCGCTGCCGGGGCGTGTGCTCGTCGAGCGCCGGGCCGTGCGGCGCTTCTCGAAGGGGAAGCGGGTGGCTCGCATCGAGCTCACGCTCGGCGACAACCGGTACATCGCGGCCGGCCAGGGCGGCGTGCTCGAGACACGGCGCGCGAAGGCGGTGCGCGGTGTCGTGCTGAGCAGCGAGGCCCTGACGCTCGATGCGTGGCTCGAGTCGCTCGTGGGCGAGCTCGCGCTCGAGGCCGAGGCGAGCGAGCAGTCTCGGTTGGCGCTCGAGCAGCTGCTCGGGGCCTAGGGCGATGCCGCTCTTTCGCCGTGGCGGCGACGACCGCGAGGCACGGCGGTCGAGCGAGCTGGAGCAGGCTGCCTCGCTCGCGGCGCTCGAGCGTGGCGAGCTGCCGCTGCGCGCCCAGCAACGTCTCGGCGAGATCGGCAAGACCGGCGGCGGCCTCTTCACCTCCGATCTGTCGGTCGACGAGTTCGCCCTCGCGCATTCGATCGGGATGCGGCCGGTCGCGCAGGTGATGGGCAGCTCGATCTATCACGTCGGCTGGCAGCAGCAGCCGGGCTCCTGGGGCCTCCAGACCGGTGCGGTCTCGATGGAGCTGTCGGTCATCTCCGAGGCGTGGAACACCGCCCGCCTGCGCGCGTTTGCCCGGCTCGAGCAGGAGGCGGCGCTCGTCGGCGCCGACGCCGTCGTCGGGGTCCACCTCAACGTCGGCCGGCACGACTGGGCCGTGGGTTCGATCGAGTACGTCGCGATTGGCACGGCCGTGCGCCTCGACGGTGCCGGGCACACGGATCGGCCCGTGTTGACCGACCTCTCGGGGCAGGACTACTGGAAGCTGTGGCGGACCGGCCACGTGCCGCTCGGCGTCGTGGGCGCCTCCACCGTCCACTACGTCGTCGCCGGCTGGTCGACGCAGATGGCGCAGTCGGGCTTCGCCGCGAGCTGGGTCAACCAGGAGTTGCGGGACTTCACCCGCGGCGTC
Organism: Gaiellaceae bacterium; assembly: GCA_035266765.1. Lineage (GTDB taxonomy): Bacteria > Actinomycetota > Thermoleophilia > Gaiellales > Gaiellaceae > Palsa-739. The sequence continues at coordinate 1,868 of DATFMW010000140.1, forward strand.
TACGACGCGCGCGAGACCGCCCTCGGCCGCATGACCGCGGAGGCGCGGCAGCACGGCGCCGCCGGAGTCGTCGGGGTCTCGATCGTCCACCACGTCGAGCAGCGTGAGGCCCGCGGTGGATCGGGCCGGACCGACCTCGTCGTCACCTTCCACGTTCTCGGCACCGCGATCGGCGAGCGCAGCAGCGACGGCCGCGAGCTCGGGGTGTCGCAGCGACTCGACCTGAGCAGGGACAAGCCCGAACCGCACATCCTAGGAGGCACCCGATGAGCTATGACCCGACCTCGACCGAAGGCGTGCCTCAGCACGGGCGGGAGCGCCTCGCCCAGATGAAGGGCGGCTTCTTCACCTCCGATCTCTCCGTGAACGAGTTCCTGCTCGTCAAGCAGGCCGGTTTCGACCCGCTCGGCCTCGTCATCGGCAGCTCGATCTACCACATCGGCTACCAGCAGTCGAGCTGGAAGCAGTCGATGGAGATGGCCGTGCTCTCGCAGGCGATGTACGAGGCGCGTGAGCTCGCGATGACGCGCATGGAGGAAGAGGCCGACCAGCTCGGCGCCGACGGCGTTGTCGGCGTCCGGCTCGACATCGGCCGCTACGAATGGGGCGAGCATCTGGCCGAGTTCATCGCGATCGGCACGGCCGTGAAGCACCACGAAGGCGAGCTCCATCGCGCACCGAACGGGAGACCGTTCACGAGCGACCTCTCGGGGCAGGACTTCTGGACGCTGCTCGCCTCCGGGCACCGGCCGGTCGGTCTCGTCATGGGCTCGTGCGTCTACCACGTCGCCCACCAGGGGATGATGGCCTCGATGCGCCGGATGGGCCAGAACGTCGAGATGCCGAACTTCACCCAGGCCCTCTACGACGCCCGCGAGCTCGCGATGGAACGGATGCAGAAGGAGGCGGAGGCGCTCCAGGCCGAAGGGATCGTCGGCGTCCAGCTCCAGGAGCGCTCGCACGGCTGGGGCTCGCACGTGATCGAGTTCTTCGCCGTCGGCACGGCGGTCCTGCCCAGCGAGACCGCCGGCTCACTGCCCGCGCCGGTGCCGACGATCAGCCTCGACGGGTAGCAGCCTCGCGGCTCGGCTCAGTGCCCCCAACCGGTCATGATCCGAGCCGGGTGAGTGTGCGCGGCAGCGGCGTGAGGCTCGGGTGTTGCTGGCGGTCGCTCAGTCGCCTGCGAGCTTC
>DATFMW010000141.1:0-4718 GCA_035266765.1 Gaiellaceae bacterium
GTCCTCCACGACGACGCGGGCTCGAACCTGATGTGGGAGGGCGTCTACGAGTGGGGCGATGTCGACGCCGCGTTCGCCGAGGCCGACCGGGTCGTGAAGATCTCCGAGCTCCACTTCCACCGCTTCAACTCGACCCCGCTCGAGACCGACGGCGCCGTGGTCGAGTACAACCGCGGCGTCGGGCAGTGGACGATCCACTGCAACAACCAGTTCCCGGGCTTCGCCGCGATCATGATGGGCCCGGCGATGCGCGTCGGCCTCGACAAGCTGCGCTTCGTCACCCAGGACATCGGCGGCGGCTTCGGCAACAAGATCACCTCGCACCCGCAGCTCGTCGCGTGCTGCCTGCTCGCCCGCAAGCTCGGGCGGCCCGTCAACTGGACGGAGTGGCGCACCGACTTCCACCTCTCGATGTCGCACGGGAACGAGCGCTGGTTCCACGACACCGAGGTCGCCGTCTCCGCCGACGGGACGCTGCTCGGCTTCCGGACGAAGGCCCTCGACGACGCGGGCGCGTGGCTGCGCTACGAGCCGCTCGGCGGCGTGATCTGGGCGCAGGTCGTCCCCGGTATGTACCGCTGGAAGCACGTCAGGCTCGAGTTCACGCAGGTCGCGACGAACAAGGCGCCCGTCTCGCCGAACCGCGGCTACTCGCGCATGCAGCACCTCTGGTTCACCGAGCGCGTGATCGACATCGTCGCGCACGAGCTCGGCCTCGACCCGGTCGAGGTGCGCAAGCGCAACTACATCCGCGCCGACGAGATGCCGTACACGACGCCGAACGGTTGCGTCTACGACTCGGGCGACTACGCGGCGATGCTCGACACGGCGCTCGGCCTGATCGGCTACGACGCGATGGAGGAGCGACGCCTCGACGCCGCCGCCCGCGGCAAGCTGCTCGGCGTCGGCATCGGCTCGACCCTCGATTCCGGCACGAACAACTTCGCCCAGTCGCGGATGATCAACCCGGAGCTCCAGTTCTCCGGCAACAACGAGGTCGCGACCGTCAAGCTCGACATCTTCGGCGAGATCGTCGTCACGCTCGGCACGACGCCGCAGGGCCAGGGCCACGAGACGACGGCGGCCCAGGTCGTCGCCGACATCCTCGGCTGCTCGGTCGACGACGTCCACGTCCGCTCCGGCCACGACGACTACTGGAACTCGCACGCCGGCTTCTCCGGCACCTACGCGAGCCAGTTCGCGGTCACCGGGCTCACCGCGGTGAAGGGCGCGACCGAGCTGCTCGCCGGGGAGATCAAGAAGCTCGGCTCGGTGATCCTCGGCGGCGTGCCCGAGGAGGCGCTCGAGCTCGCCGAGGGCACGGTCCGGATCAAGGACAACCCCGAGGCGGCGCTGCCGTTCATGGCCTGTGGCGCGATCATCAACGCGAACAACGCGGGCCTGCCCGAGGACCTCGACGTCACGCTCAACTGCCGCTACGTCTACCGGCCGCCGTTCGAGGTGCCGGACATCGAGCGCAAGTACGGCAACCTGACGCTCACGTATGCGGCGCAGGTGCACGTCGCCGTCGTCGAGATCGACCCCGAGACCGGCCACTACGACGTGGTCGACTACGCCGCCGTCGACGACTGCGGCAAGCGGATCAACCCGCAGATCGTCGAGGGCCAGGTGATGGGCGCGACCGCGCAGGCGATCGGCGCCGCGATGCACGAGGTCTTCGAGTACGACGAGGACGGCAACCTCCTCACGCCCAACTTCTACGACTACCACGTCCCCCACACGCTCGACATGCCGCCCCTGCACACCGGGGCGATCGAGAGCCCCTCGCCGTTCACCGAGCTCGGCACGAAGGGCATGGGCGAGGGCGGCGGCGCCGGCATCCACGCGATCTGCGCCGCGGTGCAGGACGCGCTGCGCGGTCACGGCGACGCGATCGTCTGGGACTCGTCCAATCCGTATCACCGCGTCTGGGAGATGCTGCGGCACCCCGAGCAGACGCGCGACCTGGTGGAGGTGGTAAACGCGTGAACGTCTCAGGGGAGCGCACGTTCGCCGCGCCGCGGGCGACCGTCTGGACGGTCTTGAACGACCCCGCGTCGATGGCGAAGACGATGCCCGGCGTCGAGAGCTTCGACGTCCAGGACGATCGGCACTGGACGGCGAACGTGAAGATCCCGCTCGGCCTCGGCGGCCTGAAGATGAAGGTCGCGATGGAGAAGATCGAGGAGCGCGAGCCCGAGTTCGCAACGCTCTCGATCAAGGGCCAGGGCGTCGGCGCGATGATGAACATGCAGACCGCGTTCACCCTCGGCGAGGCCGCCGACGGCGGCACCTCGATGGCCTGGAGCGCGGACGTGAAGATCGCCGGCCCCGTCGGTTCGATGGGGCAGCGCGTGCTCCAGCCGATCGTGAACCAGCAGGTGCAGCACGTCCTCGGTGCGCTCGAAGCGCAGATCCAGGACGCGCTCGCCGCCGAGTCGGAAAGGTAGGCGACCTGGGATGACCGTTCCGTTCCGCATCGGCGTGATGCAGCTCACCATGGAGCCGCTCGACGAGATGCTCGCATCGGCGCGCGCCATGGACGAGGCGGGCATGGACACGATCTGGCTCGCCGAAGCGTACCCGTGGTGGCGCAAGCACGGTATGGAGGCGCGCTCCTCCACCGGCGTCGCGGCGCTGATGGGCCGCGCGACGAAGCGGCTGACGATCGGCTGGGGGATCATCGCCGCCTCGACGCGCCACCCGGTGCAGGCGGCGATGGACGCGCGGGTCGTGCAGGAGGCCGCCGGCCCCGGCCGCTTCATCCTCGGCTTCGGCACCTCGAAGATCTTCCTCAACAACACGAAGTCGCAGACGCGCAAGACGCTCGGCCCGATGCGCGACGCGGTCACGATCGTCCGCGGCGTCCTCGGCGGCGAGCGCTTCGACTACGACGGGGACACGTGGAGCGCCGACGTGCCCGCGCTCGCGGCCGACGCGCACAGCACGCGTGAGGTGCCGCCGGTGTACGTCGCCGCGACCGCGCCGAAGATGCAGGCGCTCGCCGGCGAGATCGGCGACGGTTGCCTGACGCCGTCGATCACGACGCCCGAGTTCGTCCGCTACACGCGCGGCAACGTCGCCGCCGACATCGACATCGGCTGCACCGTCGTCTCCTCGATCCACGAGACCGATCGCGACGCGGGCCGCGACGGCGCGCGCGAGATCGCCGGCATGTACCTCGCGAACAAGGTGCAGAACATCCAGGGCTCCGCGGACACGCTGCTCGACCTCGCCGGCCTCGAGCAGGACGAGATCCGGCCGGTCGCCGAGGCGATGGAGCAGGGCGGCCGCCTCGCCGCGAAGGCGAAGGTCACGGACGCGATCCTCGACAAGTGCCGGCCGATCGCGGGCACGCCGTCGGACTGCATCGAGGCGATCGAGGAGTACCGCGACGCGGGCTGCACCCACGTCATGCTCGAGCTGTGGGGCGAGAACCGGCACGAGCAGATCCGGCTCTTCGGCGAGAAGGTCCTGCCGCACTTCCGGTCGTGAGCGAGCTCCGCGTCGACAGCGACCGCCTCGTCGAGACGGCGAGCCGGATGATCGGCATCCACAGCTTCACGGGCGACGAGGAGCGGATGGCCGAGCTGATGGTCGAGCTCTTCGAGGAGCTCGGCCTGCACGTCCAGTGGCAGCAGGTCGAGGACGGGCGCGCGAACGCGCTCGGCACCTGGGCCGGCGCCGGCGGCGGCTCCTCGCTGATGTTCAACGGGCACATGGACACCTCGTACTCCGGCCGCGAGCCGTGGCTGAAGGGCGTGCCCGGCTTCCAGCCGCAGGCGTTCGAGCGCGACGGCCGCCTGTACGGCCTCGGCATCTCGAACATGAAGGGTGCGCTCTCCTGTTACGTCGAGGCCGTCCACGCGCTCCAGGACGCGGGCGTGCGGCTGCGCGGCGACGTGCTGATCGCGGCCGTGTCCGGCGAGATCGAGAAGACGCAGTACGGTGACGCGACCGGTGCCTCCTACCGCGGCTACGCCGCCGGGACGCGCTACCTCGTCTCGCACGGCGGCGTCGCCGACATGTGCCTGCTCGGCGAGCCGACCGAGGGCAAGGTCGTGCTCGGCCACTACGGCGCGCTCTGGCTGCGGATCCGCGTGCATGGCAACTTCATTCACACCGCATTCAGCGAGGGCCGCCGCGGCGAGAACTCGATCCTGCGCATGCGCGAGGTCACCGACGCCGTGCTCGACTGGATCCCCACCTGGGAGAACGACCCGTCGAACTCCTACCGGGGTGCGAAGGCGATCGTCAACGTCGGCGCCGTCGAGGGCGGCTTCGGCTGGCGCCTCTCGCGGACGCCGCATCACACCGACCTCTTCCTCGACGTGCGCGTGCCGCCCACGAAGCCGATGGGAGTCGCGCGGCGCGAGGTGCTCGACATGGTGCGCGGGCTCGCGGAGCGGTTCCCGGAGTACGGCGTCGAGGGCGAGGTCTACGTGACCGCGCCGGGCGCCGAGATCGAGGAGGGCCACGAGCTCGTCGCCGCGATCGACGGGGCGCACGCCGAGGTCTGGGGCGGCACGCCGGGCCGCGACGTCACGCGCTGGTTCAGCGACGCGTCCGCGCTCACCCGCTACGGGATCCCGACGGTGAACTACGGCACCTCGACGGGCCTGATGGACGTCGAGCTCGGCGAGAACCTCGAGATCGACGGTCTCGTCAAGACGGCCGAAACGTACGCGCGTGTCGCCATGCGGATCTGCGGCGTCGCC
>DATFMW010000142.1:0-4957 GCA_035266765.1 Gaiellaceae bacterium
TCACCCGCTCACCCGGACTCACCGAGAAGCTCGGATCGAAGCGGGCGATGATCGTGCCGCTGAGCTCGCCGGCTTCCTCGTGAGCGTCGTTTGCGCGCTCGAGCTCCGCGATCGGCAGACCGTCGGCGCGGAGATGGGCGAGCACCTCCGGCCCGAGCCGCTCGCTGATCTCCACGGCTGCGCCGATCGACTCGGGGCCGTCGCCGCCGAGGGCGAAGTCCTCCGGACGGAGGCCGACGATCACGTCGCCGCTCGAGCGCGCGAGGCCCCCGCGGATCGGCTCGGGCACCCGGAAGGCGTACTCGCCGACCCGGAGCTCCGGGCCCGCGATCGTCCCGCGGAGGAAGTTCATCGACGGGCTGCCGATGAAGCTCGCGACGAAGACGTTCGTGGGGTGCCTGTAGAGGCGGTCGGGCGTGTCGACCTGCTGGACGACCCCCTTGTTCATGACGACGACGCGGTCCCCGAGGGTCATCGCCTCGATCTGGTCGTGCGTGACGTAGACCGTCGTGATCCCGACCCGGTGGTGGAGGCTGATCAGTTCAGCGCGCATCTGGACCCGGAGCTTCGCGTCGAGATTCGAGAGGGGCTCGTCCATCAGGAACGCCCGGGGACGCCGCACGAGGGCGCGGCCGATCGCGACGCGCTGCCGCTGCCCGCCGGAGAGCTCGCGCGGCCGGCGCTGGAGGAGCTCCTCAATGCCGAGCAGACCGACGACGTCGGCGACCCGCTGCTTGACCTCGGCCTTCTTGACCTTCTGCTGCCGGAGCGGAAAGCCGATGTTGTCGGCGACGGTCATGTGCGGGTAGAGCGCGTAGTTCTGGAAGACCATGGCCACGTCGCGCTCCGCCGGCGGCAGGTCGTTGACGAGCCTGTCGCCGATCCTGATCTCCCCGCTCGTCACCTCTTCGAGCCCGGCGACCATGCGGAGCGCGGTCGTCTTGCCGCACCCGGACGGGCCGACGAGGATCAGGAACTCGCCCTCGGCGACGTCCAGGCTCAGCTCGTCGACGGCGAGGACGTCGGCGCCGAATCGCTTGCTGACGCTGTCGAACTGCACGGTCGCCACTATCTGACCTCCGCTGGCTCAGCCGTCCGCGGCGGCCCGGTCTCTCCTTCGAGACCAGCGAAGAGCGGCGCGAGCGCTCCGGCGCGGGCAGCGGTGATGAACACGGGAATCCGGTCGAGCGGCGCGTCGACACCCCAGGAGACCCGGCCGACCTGCTCCCGGAGCCGCGCCACCGCGTCGGAGAGATGCCCCTCGCCGACCCGCGGCGCAGGCACGCCGTAGTCGGAGAGGACGCCGGGGACCGCGTCGCCGCGCGGCGCGGCGTCGACCGTCCACCGCCGGCCGTCCAGCTCGAGCTCGGCCCGGACGTCACCGGCGCCGGCTCTCGTCGTCGCCCGCAGCTCGACGGTCTCGCCCGCGACGGGCCGGACGGGGACGCGCTGGTCGGGCTCGACGAGGTACGGGTGGCCGCCGCCGGCGGGGCGGTGCCGGATCACGTCGCCTCTCCGTCGGGGATCCAGACGATCGCCCACGTGCGAAACGCCGGGAGCTCGACCTCGTCGTGGCGCCCGTCGTGCCCGCTGTCGAACTCGAGCAGGGCCGGCTGCTCCTCCGGCGCGGCGAACAGGAACCGCGGCCCCGCGGCGCCGACCCGCTCGAGCGAGACGCGGACGCCGGCCAGCGGGCGGGCCCCGTGCTTGGGGGCGTCCCAGCGGTCGTCGTCCTGCGGCGAGAGGTCGATGAGGCTGACCAGCAGGCCGCCGGGCAGCCGCACGACCCGCGCCCAGAGCGACCCGGCTTCCGCGGATACCGACACCGGCACCGGGGCGGCCACCTTGACCTCCTCGTTGACGCCGCCGAGATGGGTCGTCGTGACGTCGACGGCGGCCCGGTCGAAGAGCAGGTCGCCGTAGCGGACCGCGAAGTCGTAGTAGCGCCGCGCCGCGGCCTCGCTCTCGTCGTCGAGCTCCTTGTGGTCGACGTAGTACGGATCCGTCAGCGCCGCCTGCGTCTCGCCGTGCAGGAGCACCGTGCCGCCGTGCGAGAACGCGGTGGCGAGCAGAAGGCTCTGGGCCGCGCGGGCGGCCGGCTCGTCCTGCTGCGCGTACACGGAGAGGTAGGCGGCGAGGATCACGCTCTGCTCGGGCGCCAGCATGCGCGCCTTCACGATCAGCCACGCGATGTCGGCGAGGCGGTCGTGCGGCGACCACACCTCGATGTAGACGGCGTCCTGGTCGGCCGTCGCGGTCGACCACGTCGGGAAGTCGTTGACGTTGTTGAAGATCAGCCGCGCCCCGGGAAGGTCGTGCGCGAGCCGGCCGATCAGCGCGGGGAACGCGGCGGCGAGGTCGACGCGCGAGCCGTCGGCACGAACCGCGGCCTTCGGGGCGCCGTACTGGTCGAGATGGAAGCCGGCGAACCCGACCTCGTGCAGGGCCCGCTCGAGGTCGGCGCCGAAGTGGCGCAGCCAGCGCTCGCTCGTCGGGTCGACGTTCCAGAGGAAGTCCCCGAGGGTCCACGGCTCGCCGTTCGCCCGGAACAGGCCGTCCGCCTGCCACCGCGGCCACTCGTCGGCTCCGGCGGCGTAGACGGCCGCGTACCCGAGCGGCAGCGAGCCCGCCCCAGCGACGGCGCGGACGAGCCGGCGAACACTGTCGAGTGAGACCATTCTGCCGATCGCATCGCAGAAGTCGTCCTGCGGCGGCAGCAGGTCGGCGTGCCGGTACATCCAGTCGTAGAACTGCACGGCGTTGAGGTGCAGGCGGCGCACGTTGTCGGCGACGCCGTCGACGTCGCGGCCGGCGTCGTAGTTGGAGACGAAGCCGTAGCGGGCGCGCGCGAGCGGATCCGCGAGCACGTCGACGGCGGTTCGCGCGTCGCCGGCCTCGACGCCGTAGCCTCCCTCGGGCTGCGCCGGGAAGCGGACCGTCGTCTCGCCCGGCCCGACCTCCGTCTGTGCGACGCGCTCGTCGAGATGCCAGAGCGACACCGTCAGCGGGCCCGTCCCCCCGCGCAGCTCGATCTCGATCGCCTCGCCGGGAGCGAAGGTCGCCTTCGTCGGCAGGAGCTCGATCAAATTCTCGCCTCCACTTCCATGATCAGGTACATCGCGTGCGACCAGAGCAGCGGCGTCGCGATCGGCCCCCAGCGCTCGAGCCACGGCTCGAGCATCTCCGGCGTCAGGGCGTGGTCGGCGACCTGCTCCGGGAGGTCGCCGTTCGCCTCGGCCTGCTCCCGGACCCAGGCGCGGATCGGCTCCACCGCGGCGAGGTTGCCGGCGCGGGCCTCGTGCCAGCCGAGCGAGCAGGCGAGCAGGATCCACTCGCCGCCGCCGTAGTAGGTGTCGCCGAGGTAGCGGTAGACGCCGCCGCCCGGCCGGTAGAGGTCGCGGCGGATCGTCTCGACCGTCCGCTCGAGCCGGGGGTCGTCGAGCGGCACGACCCCGAAGGGGACGCCGAGCCAGAGCAGGCTCCCGTCGACGCGCTCGTCGTCGGGGCCGCGGGTGAAGCGGCCGTCGTGCACGAAGCGCCCGAGGAGCTCCGCCCGGACCCGCGCCGCCTCGTCCGCCCACGCCGGCTGCGCGAGCAGCCGGGCCGCGCTGTCGAGACCGGCGACCGTCGCGGCGAGCGTCGCGGCGTGCTCGCCGCCGTCGAGCTCCTCCCAGCAGCTGAACGACTTCAGCGTCCAGGTCGACCGGAGGTAGCGGGCGACGAGCTCCACGCTCGCGCGCCACGGCTCCACGGAGCCCCCGTTGCGGTCGAGGTGCTCCGCGAGCGCCCACAGCCACATGCCGTAGCCGTCGAACTGGAAGTTCGGCCACGGCTCGCCTTCGGACTGCTCGAGCGAGCCGTCGAGCGTGTACCGCGCCGGCGGCATCTCCTCGGGCGACGGCGGATCGCCGGCCGCGATGCGCGCGATCGTCGCCTCGATCATCGTCCGGTGCGTCTCGATGCTCCGGACGACCCAGACGTGGAACATCTCGGCGCGCGCGGACTCGCCGGCGACGTCGAGCGCGTGCGCACAGAACGCGCCGTCCCGCAGCCAGGCGTAGTGGTAGGTGGGGAAGTTCGGGCTGGCGACGAAGGCGCCGCTCGGCCCCTGCCCGTCCTTCAGCACCTCCACGCTGCGGCGTACGAGCGGGTCGTCGAGAAGCGGCGCGAGATCGACGGCCGAAGTCATTACCCCTTCAGCGCCCCTGTCGCGATGCCGCTGATGAACTGGCGCTGGAAGATCGCGAAGAGCGCGAGCACCGGCGCGACCGCGATCGCCGAGGCGGCGAACACCGTCCCCCACTGCGTCGCGTGCTGGCCCTGGAAGAGCGAGATCGCGATCGGGAGCGTGCGCTTGGACGGGTCGCTGATGATGGTCAGCGCCCACGCGAACTCGTCCCAGCTGGCGAGGAACGTGAAGATCGCGACCGTGGCGAGCGCCGGACGGGAGAGCGGGAGGATCAGCCGCCAGAAGCGAGACCACGGCCCGGCACCGTCGACCACCATCGCCTCCTCCAGCTCACGCGGAATGTCCTGAAAGAAGCTCCGCAGCAGGAACGTGTTCAAGGCGAGGTTGCCGCCGGTGTAGAAGACGACGAGTCCCCACAGGCTGTCGATCAGCAGCAGCCGCTTCGCGAGCAGGAACTGGGGCAGCAGGAGCATCATCGCCGGCACCATCAGGCCGAGCAGGAGGAGCCCGAAGAGCGGCGCCCGCCCGCGGAAGCGGAACCGGGCGAAGGCGTACGCCATCATCGCCGCGAGGAACACCGCCGCGACCGTCGTGGCGACCGCGACGAGCACGGAGTTGAGGAAGTAGCGGCCGAAGTCGTTCGAGCCCCAGGCGTTGGCGTAGTTCGCGGTCGTCGCGTGATGCGGCAGGAGCTGTGGCGGAACCTCGAGGACCAGCCGGTCGGGCTTGAACGAGGTCGAGAGCATGTACGCGAACGGCAGCACCATC
>DATFMW010000143.1:0-4210 GCA_035266765.1 Gaiellaceae bacterium
GGGGCGGCGGCGCGGTGCCAGGCACCTTCGTGACGCGGGGGTCACGAGATCGTGCCGGGGCCCGTGGCTTCGAGCGACTCCGCGAGGAGCGTCGAGACGTCGGCGACCCGCATCGTGGCGCCCGTCTCGCGGACGCCGTCGTCGAGCATCACCGTGCAGAACGGGCACGCGACCGCGAGCGTCTCCGCGCCGGTCGCCACCGCCTCCTCCGCGCGCGCCACGTTGATCTGCTTCGAGCCGCGCTCCTCCATCCACATGTGCGCGCCGCCGGCGCCGCAGCAGAACGTCTGCTTGCCGCTCCGCGCCATCTCCAGCGGGCGGCCGACCGCGGCGACGAGCTCGCGCGGGCCCTCGAGCACGTCGTTGTGGCGGGCCAGGTAGCACGAGTCGTGGTAGGTGATCGACTGCCCGCCGCCGGCCGGTGCGAGCCGGCCCTCGCGGATGAGCCGGGCCAGCAGCTCCGAGTGGTGGACGACCTCGTAGCTGCCGCCGAAATCGCCGTACTCGTTCGCGAGCGTGTTGAAGCAGTGCGGGCAGCTCGCGACGATCTTCGTCACGCCCGACTCGTTCAGCGTCGCGACGTTCTGCTCGGCGTACGCCTGGAAGACGTACTCGTTGCCCATCCGCCGCGCCGGGTCGCCCGTGCACGCCTCGCGCGGCCCGAGGATCGCGAAGTCGACGCCCGCCGCCCGCAGCAGCTTCGCCGTCGACTCCGCCGACGCGCGCGCCCGCTCGTCGAACGACGCCGCGCAGCCGACCCAGTACAGGTACTCCGGTGCCGGATCACCCGGCTCGAGCACGCGTACGCCGAGCTCCTCCGCCCACGCCGCCCGCTCGGTCTGCGGCTTGCCCCATGGGTTCGACGACCGCTCGACGTCGCGCAGCATCGGCTCCGCCTCGGCCGGGAACTGCGACTCGACCATCAGCCGGCTCCGGCGCAGGTCGACGATGTGGTCGACGTGTTCGATCGAGACCGGGCACGCCTCGACGCACGCCCCGCACGTGACGCAGTCCCAGATCATCTCTTCCGGCACGCCGTTGCCCACGATCGGCGACGCGTCCTGCGCGAACAGCTGGTCCCGCACGCCCATGATCAGGAGCTTCGGCGAGAGGATCTTCCCGGTCGCGTGCGCGGGGCACACGTCCTGGCAGCGGCCGCACTCGGTGCACGTGTACGCGTCCACGACCTGCTTGCGCGTCAGATCGGCGATCGTCGCGACGCCGAAGCGCATCTCCTCCTCCGGCACGTCGAACCGGAGCGGCTCGAGCCGCCCGCGCGCGCCCGTCCGCGCGAGCCACACGTTGAGCGCGGCCGTCGCGATGTGCAGGTGCTTGGAGTGGGGGACGTAGCGCAGGAACGCGAACACGATCACGAGGTGTGCCCACACGAACACCCGCTCCGCCTGGCCGCTCGACGGGAAGAGCGACGAGAACGCGTTCGAGATCGGCCCCGCATGGCCGTTCAGCCCCTGCGCATGCGCGGCCGCGTGCCAGCAGAGCAGCGTCCCGACGACGCCGAAGATCATGAAGAGAATGAAGTCCGCGTCGCCGCCGTGCGAGCCGCGGAAGCGCTCGGGCCGCAGGACGTGGCGGTTGACGACGCCGGCGGCCACGCCGGCGAAGACGAGCACGACGAAGAGATCCACCATCCACCCGAACCACGTCTGCCACGACAGCCACGGCAGCTCCGCCGTCGGGCTGACCGCCGCGATCATCGCCATCAGGATCGTCGGCAGCAGGACGAGGAAGCCCCAGAAGACGAACGCGTGCATGAGGCCCGGGACGAGCCGCTGGAGGAGCTTCCGCTGGCCGAGCACGATCTCGACCTCGTTCCGCACCTGCCGGCCCGGGTCGAGCGGCCGGTCGTTCGGCTTCGCCCGCCGGACGAGTCCCGCCAGGAACTTCGTACGCTGCCAGGCGCTCGCGCCCGAGACGAGGATCAGCGCCGCGAGGGCGACCGCGCCTATGAGCCCCTGACCTTCCTCAGCTCGGCCGAGATCGCAGGCACGATCTCGTGCAGATCGCCGATCACCGCGTAGTCGGCGTGGGCGAGGATCGGCGCCTCCGGGTCGTCGTTGATCGCGAGGATCTTCTTCGCGCCCTTGCAGCCCGCGATGTGCTGCGTCGCGCCGCTGATCCCGCACGCGACGTAGAGGTCGGGGCTGATCTTCGTGCCCGTCTGGCCGACCTGGTCGGTGTGCGGCCGCCAGCCCGCGCTCGTGACGACGCGCGAACAGCCGACGGCGCCGCCGAGCAGGCCGGCGAGCTCCTCGATGATCGCGAAGCCCTCCGCCGAGCCGACGCCGCGGCCGCCGCTGACGACGACCTTCGCGTCGCGCAGCGAGACGCCGCCGCCGGATTCCTCCACCCGGTCGATGACCGAAACGGACGTGTCCGCGCCGGCCGGGAGCGCGAGCGTCTCGACCGGCACGGCATCTGCGGCCGCGTGCGTGTGCGGTGCGACCGAGAGGATGCGCGGCGAGCCGTGCAGGCGCGCCTCCTCGAGCAGGCTGCCTCCCCAGCGGACACGTGTGACGACGTCGCCGTGGAGCGCGATCACGTTCGCCGCGAACGGCTGGTCGAGCTGGGCGGCGACGTGGGCGAGCAGCTCGTTGCCGCGGTCCGAGCCCGCCGCGACGATCGTGTCGGCGCCCGCGGCGGCCTCGACGAGCGCGGCCGCCCAGGCAGCCGGGGCGTACGCGCCCTCGACCGAGACCGCGCGCACGTCGCCGAGCTCCTGCGCGAAGCCGAGCGCCTGGAGCGAGAGCTCGTCGCCGGGCTCGACGAAGAGCAGGACGCTCACGCCACTCCCAGCTGCTGCATGACCTCGACGACGCGCGTCGCCGCACCCGGGCCTTCGCCGAGGATCTCGGCCTGCTTGCCCTGGCCCTCCGGCAGCACGAGGCGCACCTTTTCGAGCTTCGGCTCGGGCCGCTCGGGCGTCGAGCGGTCGAGCGGCTTCGACTTCGCGCGCAGCCGTCCCGGCACCGACGGGTAGCGGGGCAGGTTCAGGCCCTCGAGCACCGTCAGCACGGCCGGCAGCGGCACCTCGTAGACGTCGCGGGCCCCGCCCGCGTCGCGCTCGCAGCGCACGCGCCCGTCCCCGGGCTCGATCTTCTTCAGCCCGGTGACGACCGGCAGCCCGAGCGCGGTCGCGACGCGGATCCCGACCTGGTACCCGCCCGCGTCCGCCGACTCGTTGCCGAACAGGATCAGGTCGAACGGCCCGTGCTCGGCCACCGCGTCGACGATCGCCGCGGCGGTCGCCTGCGCGTCCCACTCGGCCCCGTCGGTCTCGAGCAGGATGCCGCGGTCGGCGCCCGTTGCCATGCAGTCGCGCAGCTGCTCCTCGGCCTCGGGCGGCCCCAGCGTCAGCACCACCGACTCGCCGCCGCCCGCCTCGACGATCCGCACGGCCTCCTCGACCGCGCACTCCTCGTGCGGGCTGATCGTGAAGCCGAGGTGGCGCGTCTGAATCTCCTGCGCGTCGTCGGTGAGGACGATCTTCCCGCCCGTCATCGGCACCCGCTTCACGCAGACGAGCACGTTCACGAACGGATCCTCGCGTTCTCCGGGTCGAAGATCGCGGTCGAGCCCGCGGCGAGCACCCTCGTAGGGTAGAGCTCGCCCATGTACTCGACCGCGAGCTCGGTGCCCGCGACCGCGTGCTCGGGCGGCAGGTATGTCATCAGCACGTAGGAGCCGACCGACGGCGCGGCGCCCGCGCTCGTGACGAACGAGCGGCGGCCCTTCGCGTCCGTGATCGGCGCCCCGTCGCGCGTCACGACCGGCTCGCGGCCGAGCATGTAGCGCTTGAGCCCGCTCTTCGAGACGTGATCCTCGACGGCGAGCGTGCAGCAGAGCGCGACCGGGTCGGACTCGCGGTGGGAGACGTAGGCCTCCTTGCCGACGAAGTCCTGCTCCTTGACCTTGCCCCAGGCCATGTCGGCCTCGACGACGGTGTAGTCGGCGTCGAGCTCGGCGCCGAACGCGCGGTAGCACTTCTCCAGCCGGCCGGTCGAGCCGTAGACGCCGATCCCGGCCGGGACGACGCCGTGCGGGCGCCCGGCCTCCCAGACCGCGTCCCACAGCTTCGCGCCCTGCTCCATCGGCACGTACAGCTCCCAGCCGAGGTCGCCGACGTAGGAGATGCGCGACGCGAGCACGTCGATCCCGTCGACCGAGACGTCCTTGAACGTCGCGAAGGGGA
>DATFMW010000144.1:0-2331 GCA_035266765.1 Gaiellaceae bacterium
GGGCCGCTGACCGAGCGCGTCGCGAGGTCGAGGAGCATCGGGAAGCGCGTGCCCGCCTGGACCGGGTACTGCTCGAGGCCGTAGAGGAGGCCCTGGGAGCTCGTCGCGTTGAAGACGCGCCCGCCGCCGACCGAGGCGCCGTAGCAGATGCCCGCCGCGCCGTGCTCGCCGTCGGCGGGGATCATCACCGTCCGGTGTGCGCCCTCCGCCTTGCGCTCGTCGAGGAGCTCCGCGATCTCGGTCGAGGGCGTGATCGGGTAGTAGCCCATCACGTGGAAGTCGATGTGCTGCGCCGAGATCGCCGCCATCTCGTTGCCGGAGCGGAACTCCTGCACCTGGGCGGCGTGGCGCGGACGGGCGGCGACGGCCATCACACGAGCTCTCCGAAGAGGGCGAGGCGGTGCTCGGCCGCCCAGCCGGGCTCCTCGCGGCGCTCGACCATCGCGCCGGTCGTGCACGCCTCGACGCACTTGAGGCAGCCCTTGCAGTACTGGTAGTCGATCCCGCGCAGGCGGACGCCCTCGGCCGACTCCTCCCAGACGAGGCATAGGTCGGGGCAGACGATGTCGCAGAGCCCGCAGTGGACGCACTCGTCGAGCAGCAGCTCGGGCAGGAAGCCCTCGCGCGAGGTGCTCATGTCCTTGACGACGCTGTTCGCCGGCTCGAGGATCGTGCCGCCGATCGGCGCGTCGAGGTAGCCGAATGCGGGCGCGGGGCGCGTGACGGGGCGCCCGGCGGCGCCGGCGGGGGCGGCGACCGTCGTCGTCGCGAGCTCCTCGTAGCCGCGGTCGAACGTGCGCAGGTTCGCCTCGACGACCTCGGGGTGGCGGCGCGAGAACGTCGCCTCGATCGTCTCCCGGACCGCGTCGGGCTCGATCAGCGGGCAGGCACGGACGACCGCGCCGAGCAGCGCCGTGTTCACGCGGGTCTTCTCCTCGACGGCGATCGCGAGCGCGTCGAGCGCGCCGACGGTGCCCCACTCGAGGCCGAGCAGCGCGCGCAGCGCGTCCGGGTCGGCGGCAGTGTTCACGATCACCGTCCCGTCGGCGGGCAGGCCGGCGAGGACGTCGAGCGAGCCGACGAGCGCGCCGTGGAAGACCGCGACCACCTGCGGCGACTCGACCGGGCTCGACGTGCGGATCTGCCGCTCGGACGGTGCGATCCGCACGAACGACTTCACGGGCGTCCCCTTCTTCTCCGAGCCGTACGAGGAGAAGTGCGACGCGTTCAGGCCCTGGCGCAGGACGACCGCCTCGGCGAGCATCTGCCCGGCCAGGTGGGCGCCGAGCCCGCCGATCGACTCGAAGCGGATGCTGAAGAACCCGTCGGGACCTGCCGGAAAGCCGCTCTCGGCCATGCAGAGCTCCTTTCCAGGGGATCGTCCCGCGCCGGTGGGAAGGGTGCATCCGGGACGCCCCCGACGGCACGTGGGGGTTTTGTCGCGGGTCACTGGCCCGGGGCGGTTTCGCGGTCCGGCTAGCCGGTTGGAGCGCCGACGAGCTCCGACGGCTCCGGCTCTGCGAGCCGCGTCGTCGCGGCGTACGCCTCGGCCCACGCGTACGGGTCGAAGATCGAGCGTTCCGCCTCGTCCTCGGCGCAGATCGGGCACTCACCTGGCTCGCGATCATGCTCACAGAGCAACAGCTGATCGAGATCGAGCATCTGGAGAATCGTGCGATATGAGCACCCACCCGATCATCGGGGGGAACTACTGCTTTCGTCTGGACCTGCCGTTTCCGGCGCCGTTCGTGTCGCCGGCGAAGTCGCGCAACGCCTCCGCGTTCGCGGTCAGCCGCTCCTGCACGAGGGCGTGGACCGAGCCTGCCGGATACGTCCCGTCGTCGCCGCGCGTACCGGCCTGCGTGCCCGTCAGGAGCTCGATCCCCGCGTCGATCGTGCGTACCGCCCAGATGTGGAAGCGGCCGTCGCGCACGGCGTCCACGACCTCGTCGTCGAGCATCAGGTTCCGCACGTTGGCCGCCGGGACGATCACGCCCTGCCTGCCGGTGAGCCCCTTCGCCTTGCACGTGGCGAAGAACCCCTCGATCTTGTGCGTCACGCCGCCGACGGCCTGCACGTTGCCGTTCTGGTCGACCGAGCCCGTCACGGCGATGCCCTGGTCGAGCGGCAGGCCGGAGAGCGCTGAGAGGAGCGCGTACAGCTCGGTCGAGGAGGCGGAGTCGCCCTCGACCTCGTCGTAGGACTGCTCGAAGGTCAGCGTCGCCGAGAGGGCGAGCGGCAGCTCCCGCGCGTACGTCGCCGACAGGTAGCCCGCGAGGATGCGGACGCCCTTCGAGTGGATCGGGCCGGAGAGCTTGATCTCGCGCTCGA
>DATFMW010000145.1:0-13642 GCA_035266765.1 Gaiellaceae bacterium
CTTCCCCCGATGGCGCTTCGGCGGCCCGGGCCGACGCTCAGGGTGTGCAGAAGGTGATCGTGATGGGCGCGGGCGGCCGCGACTTCCACGACTTCAACGTCGTCTTCCGGGAGGACGCAGAGACACACGTCGTCGCGTTCACGGCCACCCAGATCCCCGGCATCGACGACCGCGTCTACCCACCCGCGCTCGCCGGGCCGCTCTATCCCGAGGGGATCCCGATCGTGCCCGAGGAGCGGCTCGTCGAGCTGATCCACGCCGAGGCCGTCGACGAGGTCGTCTTCGCGTACTCCGACGTCCCGCACGAGGACGTCATGCACGCCGCCTCCAGGGTGCTCGCCGCGGGCGCCGACTTCCGGCTGCTCGGGCCGCGCTCGACGATTCTGCTCGCATCCAAGCCGGTCGTCGCCGTCACCGCCGTCCGCACCGGCGCCGGCAAGAGCCAGACGACCCGCCGCGTCGCCCAGATCCTCCTCGGCGCCGGCCTGCGGGTCGCGCTCGTCCGCCACCCGATGCCGTACGGCGACCTCGAGCGGATGCGCGTCCAGCGGTTCGCGAGCCAGGAGGACATCGACGCGGCGCACCCGACGATCGAGGAGCGCGAGGAGTACGAGCTACCGGTCCGCATGGGCATGACGATGTGGGCCGGTGTCGACTACGGCGACATCCTCGCCGGCGCCGAGGCCGAGGCAGACGTGATCCTCTGGGACGGCGGCAACAACGACTTCCCCTTCGTCACGCCCGACCTGATGATCTGCGTCGTCGACCCGCTCCGACCCGGGCACGAGCTCCGCTACCACCCGGGCGAGACGAATCTCCGCCTCGCCGACGTCGTCGTCGTGAACAAGATCGACAGCGCGCGCCTCGACGCGGTCGAGCAGGTGCTCACCGACGTGCGCCGGCTGAACCCGAGCGCGCACATCGTGCTCGCGCGCTCGCCGGTCACGCTCGAGGACGGGCCGGAGCTCGCCGGCAAGCGGGTGCTCGTCGTCGAGGACGGGCCGACGCTCACGCACGGCGGCATGAGCTTCGGCGCCGGCAGCGTCGCGGCGAAGGCGGCGGGCGCGGCCGAGCTCGTCGACCCGCGGCCGTACGCGGTCGGCTCGATCCGCGAGGTCTTCGAGCGCTACCCGCACGTCGGCCCGGTGCTGCCGGCGATGGGCTACTCCGACGAGCAGCTCGCAGAGCTCGAGCAGACGATCGACGCCTGCGAGTGCGACATCGTCGTCACCGGGACGCCGATCGACCTCTCGCGGCTCATCCGCTCGCGGCATCCGATCCGGCACGCCTCGTACGCCCTCGAGGAGGCGGGCGGGATTCCGCTCGCCGAGGCGCTCGCGCCGGTGCTCGCCGCCGGGCGGGGGCGGCCTGTCGTCCCGGCCTGAAAGACGGGGGCCGCTCGCGCGGCCCCCGTCTCAGCGCTGCTTTCGCCGCGCCGGCACCACCCGGAAGTCCCCGCCCGGGTAGAGCACGCTCTCGCGCCCGTCCTCCCAGGCGATCCGGTAGTGGGCGCGTGCGGGGTCGCCGAGGATCTCGACGATCGTGCCCAGGCGCCGCGCCTCGCCGACGTGATGGCCCACGACCTCGACGATGTCGCCGACGTGGGCGGGCTTCGTGAGGGTGCTTGGCATGGCCCTCCTTCGGGTACGGACCGACGATATAGAGGCTCCCACTCCGCGCCCGCCGGGCCATCCGGGCGCTCGCGGATCTCGCGGGCTACGCGGTCTCCGGGTTGGGCTCCGGGTGGGTCCCGGTCGCCACCCAGAGGACCTCCGCCAGCTCGTGGAGCATCGTCGCGGCGAAGCCGGCGAGGGCGACGGTGCTGCCGTCGTCGAGCTCGAGCTGCACCGCCGCACGGCCGCCGACGCGCTGGGACGGCTTGCGGCCGATGTGCACCGAGACGACGTCGGCGAACCGGATCTCGCGGCTGCGCGGCTCGTCCCGCGAGCCGCCCTCGAGCTGCAGGCGTTCGGGGGCCAGCACGGCGCTGCCCGCCACGGGTGCGCCTCCGTTCTCGGCCCACACCACGGGCACCGGTTTCCCCTTCGTCATCGGTCGAGTGTGGTACGCGCGGGGTTCCTCCCGATACGGGGAAGCCCGCAGGGACGGTGCGGACGAATACCGTTGTCCGCGGCGAGGCGATGGAGGCGGGGAGGCGCCGCTAGATCCGCCAGAGGCCGTCGTCGATCAGCGGCACCGCACGACCGCGGGCATCGGTGCCGGTGACCTCGAGCTCAGGCCCGCCGATCATCACGTCGAGGTGCACCGACGAGCGGTTGACCCCGCGCGCGGGCTTGCCGGTTCGGGCGCCTCCGAAGCCGCTGCCGAAGGCGATGTGTGCGGCCGCGTTCTCGTCCAGCAGCGTGTGGTAGTAGACGCGGCGGCTCTGCCCGATCCGCGAGGAGGAGTCGACGAGGGCGACCTCGCCCAGCAGGCGCCCGTTCGGGTCGTTGTCGACGTAGTTCGCGACGAAGTCGCGGTCGTCGTCCGAGTCGGCTTCGAGCCGGACGAGCCGGCCGCCGCGGAACTCGCCGCGCAGCCCGGTGATCAGCCGGCCGCGGAACGAGAGCGGGAACGTGCACGTGAAGGTGCCCTCCGTCCCCTTGGCGTCCGGACTCGTGAACGTCTCCTCGGTTGGCATGTTCGGGGCGATCCGGACGCCGAACGGGGTCTCCTCGCGCCCCCCGAGCCAACGCGTGTTCGGCGCGATCCGCACGCGCAGGTCGGTGCCGGGGCCGCGCAGCGTCACCTGCGTGAGGGCGAGCTTCGTCAGCCGTTCGGAGCGGCGTGTCAGCGCCCGCACGTGCTTCAGCCAGCCGCTCGCGCCCTTGCCGTCCTCGTCGGTGAGGCGGCAGAACCAGAGCAGGTCCTGGGCCAGCCGGCGCTTTCCGTTCTCGGCCGACAGGCGCGGGTACACCTGCTTCGCCCAGTGGTCCGTGGGCCAGCCGGCGATCGTCCAGCGCGAGCGCATGTTCAGGCGCGCGAGGTTGGAGAAGCGCGTCGCCTTCGCCGCCCGCGCGTAGTCGGTCGCGATCCGCTTGGGCGGGATCCCGTCCAGGTAGCCGGGCTCGCTCTCGCCGGCGATGTAGAGGTGGGCGCCGGTCGGCTTTGCGAGCTCGCGCAGCCGTCGCTCGGTCCACGGGGAGACGGCGCCGAGCGCCGCGTCGCTGCCGTGCTCGAGCCGGGCGCGCGCGACGAGGGGGTCGGCGACGACCGACTCGACGTGGCGGGCGCCGGCGCGGTACGCGGCGGCCGCGACCGCGACCATCAGCTCGCGGTGGGCGGGCTCGCCCTGGATGACGACCGAGTCGTCCTTGGTGACGCCGAGGGACGCGCGCACGATCGCGTCGGCGTACCGCGCGAGCGCGTCCGGGGTGAGCACAGGCGGAGGTGCCACGCGGCAGAACCTACTGGTTGGAGCGGCCGGTTCGTCGCGCCGTGTCCCCGGGCTGTGAGAATGGCGGCGATGGAGGTTGCCGAGGTCGCCGCCCGGGCTGCGGGAGAGAACTTCCCGGTTGGCTCGATCCTGTTCCCGCGGGCGCTTCGCCCGCACGTGCGCGCGCTCTACTGCTACGCGCGGCTCGTCGACGAGCTCGGCGACGCCTATGCGGGAGACCGGCTCGCGGCGCTCGACGAGCTCGAGCGCGAGGTGGAGGCGGTTTTCGACGGTGAGCCCAGCTGGCCCGTGCTGCGCAACGTCCAGCCGACGGTGCGTGCGTTCGACCTGCCGCGAGAGCCGTTCCTCCGCCTGATCGAGGCGAACCGGATCGACCAGCACGTCGACTCCTACGAGACGTGGGCCGACCTCGCGCACTACTGCACCCGCTCCGCCGACCCGTGCGGCCGGCTCGTGCTCGGCGTGGTCGGCGGGCTCGGCGACGCGGAGCTCGTTGCCGCGAGCGACTCGGTCTGCACCGGGCTCCAACTCGTGAACTTCCTCCAGGACGTGCCGCGCGACCTCGAGCTCGGGCGTGTCTACCTGCCGGCCGAGGACCGGCACCGCTTCGGCGATCCGGCGCTCGACCGGCCGAGCGAGGAGCTGCGCGCCCTGCTCCGCTTCGAGGCGGAGCGCGCGGCGGGCCTGCTCGCGGCGGGCGAGCTGTTGCGCGCCCGGCTGGGTGGGAGGATCGGCCGGGCGGTCGGGCTCTTCTCCCGCGGCGGGCTCGCGGCGCTCGACGCGCTCGAGTCGGCCGGCTGGGACGTGTTCACCGGACGGCCGAGGCCCTCGCGGGCCCGGCTCGCCCGCGAGGCCGCGCTGACGCTGGTCCGATGAGCAGCACGGTCGAGCAGGCCTACGCGGAGGTGCAGCGCGTGACGCGCCGCGAGGCGAAGAACTTCGCGTACGGGATCATGGTGCTGCCGCCCGCGAAGCGGCGGGCGATCGCCGCGATCTACGCCTTCGCGCGCGAGGTCGACGACGCCGCCGACGGCGGGCTGCCCGTCGAGGCGAAGCGCGCCCGCCTCGAGGAGCTGCGTGCCGCCCTCGACGACCCGGCGCCGACCGACGCGATGCTCGTGGCCCTCGCCGACGCGCGCGCCCGCTACGGCATTCCGCGCGATGCGCTCTCCGCGCTCGTGGACGGCGGCCTCCAGGACACCGAGCAGTCTCGCTACGCCGACTTCGCCGAGCTGCGCGGCTACTGCGAGAAGGTCGCCGGCGCCGTCGGCCTCGCCTGCCTGCCCGTGTACGGCTCCGAGGACACCGAGCGCGGCCGCACGCTCGGGATCGCCCTGCAGCTCATCAACATCATGCGCGACGTCCGCGAGGACTGGGAGCTCGGCCGCGTGTACCTGCCGCACGACGAGCTTGCCGCACACGGTGTCTCCGAGGACGATCTCGCCGGCGGACGGCTCACCCCCGGCTGGCGGTCGTTGATGGCCTTCCAGGCCGCCCGCGCCCGCTCGCACCTCGACGAGGGCCTGCGCCTGCTCGACTCTCTCGACCGCCGCAGCGCGCTCTGCGTCGGCACCTTCGCCGGGCTCTACCGGGCGACGCTCGACCGGATCGAGGCCAACGGCTACGACGTCTTCGGCGAGAAGACCCGTCTCTCGACGCCCGCGAAGCTGGCGGTTGTCGCCAGGGGGCTATTCACCCCACGGAGTGCGCAGCACTCCGTGGGGGCCCCGAGGGGATGGCGGTAAGGGCCGTCGTCGTCGGGGGCGGCCTCGCCGGTCTCGTGGCGGCGCTCGACCTCGTCGACGCGGGCGCCGAGGTGACGCTGCTCGAGGCGCGCCCGACGCTCGGCGGCGCCGTGCAGACGCTGCCCGAGCGCGAGGGCGACCCGGAGCCGCCGCCGGACAACGGCCAGCACATCGCGCTCGGCTGCTTCACCGAGTACCTGCGTTTCCTCGAGCGGATCGGCGAGGGCGGCTCGGTCGAGCGCCGCCGGCTCGCGCTGCCGGTGATCGCGGAGACGGGGAAGGTCGCCGCGATCGAGCCGTCGCCGCTCGCGCTCCTGCGGTATCGCCACCTGCCGCTGCGCGACCGGCTCGCGCTCCCGGTCGTCCTCGCCCGGCTGCGCACCGTGCGGCCGCGACCAGGCGAGACGTTCGGCGCGCTCCTCCGCCGGCTCGGCACCTCCGACGCCGCCGTCGACCGCTTCTGGGACGTGTTCGTGCGGCCCGCGCTCAACCTGCGCACCGACGAGGCGAGCGCCGAGGCGAGTCTCTTCACCGTCCGCACGGCGCTGCTCGGCCCGCGGCGGAACGCCGACCTGATCTTGCCGCTGCGGCCGCTCGGCGCGATGCACGGCGACGCCGCGGGCAGCGCGCTCACGGCGGCGGGCGCGTCGGTGCGAACGGACTCCCGAGTCGTTGCCATTGAAGACAACGTAGCGACGCTGGCGGACGGAGGGCGCGTCGAGGCCGACGCCGTCGTCCTCGCAGTGCCGCCGCGCGAGAGCGCGCAGCTGCTCGGCGAGCCGGAGCCGGCGTTCGAGGACTCGCCGATCGTGAGCGTCCACCTCTGGTTCGATCGCCGGCTGCTCGAGTCGCCGCTCGCCGCACTGCTCGCCTCCGACGCACACTGGGTGTTCGACCGGGGCGCGCTCACCGGGCACGAGCCCGCCCGTGGCCAGTACCTGACGGTCGTCGCGAGCGGCGTGCCCGAGCTGCTCGAGGTGCGCGGCCGTGGGCTCGTCGACCGCATCGCCGGGCAGCTCACCGAGCGGCTCGGGAACGCGGAGCTGCTCTGGTCGCGGGTCAGCCGCGAGCCGTATGCGACGATCGCCCTGCGGCCCGGCGTCGAGCGGCCCGGCCCGGAGACCGGCCGCCCCGGCCTCTACCGGGCCGGCACGTGGACCGACACCGGCTGGCCGGCGACGATGGAGAGCGCGGTCCGCAGTGGCAGGACGGCTGCCGCTCGCGTCCTTGCGGGCGCAAGGAGTACGGTCTCGGCGTGAGTGTGACGACCGAGCAGCTGACCCGTCTCGACGAGACGATCGAGCGCGGCACGCGGCGCCTGCTCGAGCTGCAGCGGCCCGAGGGGATCTGGGTCGGCGAGCTCGAGTCGAACGTGACCATGACCGCGCAGCACCTGTTCTGGAACCACTTCCTCGGCCGCCGGACGCCCGACATGGACCGGCGGATCGCGAACGAGCTGCTGGCGCGGATGCGCGACGACGGCACGTGGTCGATCTGGTTCGAGGGCCCGCCCGACCTCTCCACCTCGATCGAGGCCTACGTCGCCTGCCGGATGGCGGGCGTCGATCCGGGCCCGAAGGCGCGGGCCTACATCGTCGGCGAGGGCGGGATCCCGAAGAGCCGGATCTTCACGAAGTGCTTCCTCGCCCTGCTCGGCCAGTGGCCGTGGCAGCGGATCGTGCCGATTCCGCCCGAGCTCGTGCTGCTGCCGCCGTCGGCGCCGTTCTCGATCTACAACTTCGCCTGCTGGGCGCGGCAGACGTTCGTCGCTCTGGCGCTCGCGCAGTCGCTGCGCCCGGTCCGCCCGATCGACGTCGACCTGCGCGACCTCGGCGCGCGACCCGGCCGCACGCGGCCGCCGCGCCGCTCGAACGCCCTGCGCCGCCGCGCGCAGCGCGAGGCCGAGCGCTGGATCCGCGAGCGCCAGGAGGCGGACGGCTCGTGGGGCGGGATCCAGCCGCCGTGGGTCTGGGGGATCATCGCGCTCACCGCGCTCGGCCACGGCTTCGAGGACGACACGCTCCGCAAGGCGGTCGAGGGCTGGGAGGGCTTCATGGTCTCCGACGGCGACCGGCTGCGGCCCGAGGCGTGCCAGTCGCCCGTGTGGGACACCGGGCTCGCCGTTCTCGCGCTCCGCGCCTGCGGGATCCCGGCCGACCACCCGCAGCTCGTCAAGGCGGGCGAGTACCTGCTCGGCCAGGAGGTGACGGTCAAGGGCGACTGGGCGATCCGCCGGCCGCGTCTCGCCCCCGGCGGCTGGGCGTTCGAGTACGAGAACGACGTCTACCCGGACACCGACGACGCGGCCGTGATCCCGCTCGCGCTGCGCAGCCTCGGGATCGGCGACGACGCCGTCGGGCGCGGCCTCGACTGGCTCGTCGGCATGCAGTCCTCGGACGGCGGCTGGGGCGCGTTCGACGTCGACAACCGTGCCATGTGGCTCTACAAGATCCCGTTCTGCGACTTCGGCAAGGTGACCGACGAGCCGAGCGCCGACGTGACCGCGCACGCTCTCGAGACGCTCGGCCGGGAGGACGGCCGCTACCGGGACGCGGTCGACCGCGGCCTCGCCTGGCTCCTCGCCGAGCAGGAGGACGACGGTTCCTGGTTCGGCCGCTGGGGCGTCAACCACCTCTACGGAACGGGCGCTGCGCTGCCGGCGCTCGAGGCGTGCGGCATTTCCTCAGAGCATCCTGCAATGCGTCGTGCGGTCGCCTGGCTGGACTCGGTCCAGCGCGAGGACGGCGGGTTCGGCGAGGACATCCGCTCCTATGCCGACCCTGCGTGGCGGGGTCGCGCGCCGTTCGCGACGCCGTCGCAGACCGCCTGGGCGCTGCTCGGGTACGTGGCCGCAGGAAACGCTGAGGATTCGGGCGCCCGTGGCGCGGCAGACTATCTCTGCGCGGTGCAACGCGACGATGGTGACTGGGATGAGGAGCATTTCACCGGCACGGGATTCCCCCTCGATTTCATGATCCGTTACCACCTGTACCGCCTCAGCTTTCCCCTGATGGCACTCGGCAGGCTCAGAGAAAGGCTCACTGGATGAAGTTCCCGCTCCAATCGACAGTCTCGATCGGCAAGTACGTCGCCTCCCAGCAGCGCAAGGGCGACCGCTACCCCCTCGTCCTCATGCTCGAGCCGACGCTCGCCTGCAACATCGCGTGCATCGGCTGCGGGAAGATCCGCGAGTACGAGTCGAACCGGGCCCGCCTGTCGGTAGAGGAGTGCCTCGACTCGGGGCTCCAGTGCCCCGCTCCCGTCGTCTCGATCTGCGGTGGCGAGCCGCTCGTCTACAAGGGGATCGAAGAGGTCGTCGCCGGCATGCTCGAGATGGGCAAGACCGTCGAGCTGTGCACGAACGCGCTCCGGCTCGAGCAGTGCCTCGACTGGTTCGAGCCGTCGCCGCGGATGACGTTCGTCGTCCACCTGGACGGCATGCGCGAGATCCACGACTACGTCTGCGACTACCCGGGCCTCTGGGAGATTGCGGTGGACGCGATGAGGACGGCCCGCTCCCGCGGCTTCCGTATCACGACGAACACCACGATCTTCAAGGAGACCGAGGTGGACGACGTGATCGAGATGATGGGGTACCTCACGAACGACGTCGGCATCGACGGCATGATCGTCGCGCCCGGCTACCAGTACTCGCAGATCGACCCGGCGCTGACGATGACGCGCGCCGAGCACGAGGAGAAGTTCCGCGCCATCCGGGCGGCCGTTCGCAAGCACGGCTACCGCTGGATCGCGACCCCGATCTACCAGGACTTCCTCACCGGCCAGCGCAAGCTCGCGTGCGCGCCCTGGGGCTCGATCACGCGGAACCCGTACGGCTGGAAGGGCCCGTGCTACCTGCTCACGGACGGCATCTTCCCGACGTACGAGGCGCTGCTCGACGGAATGGAATGGGAGGCCTACGGCCCGGGCAACGACCCCCGCTGCGAGCATTGCGGCATCCACTCGGGCTTCGAGCCGTCGGCGGCGTTCGAGTCGTCGAAGAGCCTCAAGGAGACCGTTCGGAGCATGGCGTGGACGCTGACCGGCTGAGCGGCGCGACCTTCGCCTGCGCCACCGCCGCCGAGGAGCGGGTCGCGCGCCGTGCCGGCCTGCGTGCCGCCCGGATCGGGGTGCGCGGCGCGGCCGGGCTCCCCGACGGGCCGCTCGTGTCGTTCGGGCTCGCAGGCGCGCTCCACGACGGGGTCCGCGTCGGTGAGGTTCTCGACGCGACGCGCGTCGTCGACGCGATCGGCGCGACGCTCTGGGAAGGGCCGCCGCTCGGCGCCCACGGGGCGCGCGAGGCGACGGTGCTCGCCTCCGACGAGCTCGTCCACGACGCGGCCGAGCGCCGGCGCCTGTACGAGTCGAGCGGCGCCGACGCGGTCGACATGGAGAGCGGCGTGCTCGCCGCGAGCGGACGGCTCGCCGGCGTCCTGCGCGCCGTCTCCGACGGGACCGCGAGCAGGATCGCGGGCGTCGACGAGACCGTGCATCCGGACGGCCGCACCGACGTCGCGGGCCTGCTCCGCTGGGTTGCCTCCCGCCGCGGCGATGCGCTCCGCTCGATGCGCGACGCGCTCGCGGCGCTCCGCGCCCTCGAAGGGAGCGTCGCGTGAGCGTGAACGGCAACCGCGTCCTCCTGGCCGCGCCGCGCTCGTTCTGCGCCGGCGTCGACCGGGCGATCGAGATCGTCGAGCGGCTGCTCGAGCAGCACGGCCCGCCCGTGTACGTCCGCCACCAGATCGTCCACAACGAGCACGTCGTGCGCCGCCTCGAGGGGCTCGGCGCGGTCTTCGTCGAGGACGAGTCCGAGATTCCGGAGGGCGAGTACTGCGTCCTCTCCGCGCACGGCGTCGCGCCGTCGGTGAAGGAGAACGCCGAGAAGCGCGGCCTCCGCGTCGTCGACGCGACCTGCCCGCTCGTGAACAAGGTGCACGCCGAGGCGCGCCGCTACGCCGACGGTGGCCATCTCGTCGCGCTCGTCGGCCACAAGAACCACGTCGAGGTGATCGGGACGCTCGGCGAGCGGCCGGAGAACACGATCGTGATCGAGTCGCCCGAGCAGGCACGCGAGCTCCAGACCGACAAGCCCGTGGCCGTGATCACGCAGACGACGCTCTCGCTCGACGACGTCGCGCCGATCGTGGACGCGCTCGAAGGTCATCTCGGCGAGCTGCGCCGGCCGCACGCGGACGACATCTGCTACGCGACGCAGAATCGCCAGGATGCAGTCAAGGCGATGGTCGCGCAGGGGGCGACGCTGATCCTCGTGATCGGCTCCGAGACGAGCTCGAATGCGCAGCGCCTCGTCGAGGTGGCGAAGGCCGCCGGCGCGACCGCGACGCTGATCGACGGCGAGAGCTCCCTCGACGACAGCCTCGTCCACGGGCACGAGATCGTCGGCCTCACCGCCGGCGCCTCGACACCGGAGGAGCTCGTGCGCGCCACGGCCGACCGGCTCGCGGCGCGCGGCT
The DNA here is from genome assembly GCA_035266765.1 of Gaiellaceae bacterium. Classification (GTDB taxonomy): domain Bacteria; phylum Actinomycetota; class Thermoleophilia; order Gaiellales; family Gaiellaceae; genus Palsa-739. The sequence continues at coordinate 10,617 of DATFMW010000145.1, forward strand.
ACGGCCTGCCCGAGGAGCTCACCGTCGCCCGTGAAGACGTTCACTTCCGTTTGCCGAAGGAGGTCGCCCGAGCATGACCAGCATCGAGGTCCCCTACTCGATCGCGGCGGCGCTGCCGACGCTGTCGGTGATGGACATCACGAACGACGTCTCGCGGGCGGTTACCCGCTCCGGTCGCACCGACGGGATCGCGTACGTCCACGCCCCGCACGACCTCTGCCTCGTGCGCGTGCAGGAGCGCGAGACCGGCTTCTTCGAGGATCTCGAAGGGCTGCTCGAGCGGGTCGTCCCGACCGGCGCGCGCAGGCGCGAGCGGCTCGTCGCGGCGCTCCTCGGCCCGCGGGCGGAGCAGATCCCGTTCTCGGACGGCGCGCTCCGTCTCGGCCAGTGGCAGCGGATCATGCTCTTCTCGCTCGACGCGGAGCACCGCAGCGACTGGTCGCTCACCCTGCTGGGCTGAGCTCGCGCTGCCTCGCCCCGCTTCGCTTTCCGGCTCGCAGAGCCGTGCACCGGCGGAGCCGGCGCCCGGGGCTCGGAGGACTTGGCATCGCGAGTCGCGCCCGCGCAGGTCGGGCGCGACACCGAACCGCTCGGGCCTAACCGCTCGGACAGTTGACCTGGCTGTCGCCGGGCTTGCAGACTTCATGAGGTGGATCGCGCACGGCGGCACCAGCGGCTGCTCGCCCGGCTCGCGCTCGGGCTGCTCGCGCTCGTCGCCGAGCTCGCCGGCCGGAGCCTGACGCACCGGCTCGACGTCGGCAGCCACGTCCGTTCCGTCGGTGACGCCGGTGCGAGCTACTACCCGTTCCTGCTCGCAGGCGTGAAGACGGCGGTCGCGCTCATGCTCGCCCGGCTCGCCTGGCGCTTCTTCCGGGCGACCGCCGCGGCACGCGAGGCGCGCCGCATCTCGGGCTGTGGCGCGCCCGCGCGGGCCGCCCGTGTCCCGATCGCGCTCTCGCCGCGCCTCTGGCTCGTCTTCTTCGTCGTCACCTCGTCGATCTACCTCGTCCAGTCGGACGCGGAGAGCTTTGCCGACGGGCGCTGGCCGCTGGTCGGGCCGTGGCTGCACAGCTCCGCGCTCCCCGTCTTCGCCGTCCTCTCGGTCGTCGCCGCGGTTCTCTACCGCGCCGTCGAGGGCTGGCTCGCCGACGTCGAGCGGATCGCCGCCGACGCCGTCGCGCTCGCCCGCCGGCTCGCCGTCCCCGCGCCGCCGCCGCTGCCTCGGTCGCGCCCGGAGGACGACCACGGCCCGCGCAGCCGCTTCGGCCTCGCGTTCGAGTCCCGCCCGCCCCCGCTGCCGGCGTAGCCCGCCGCGGGGTCCTCGTCCTGCGGCGTCTCGGTCTCGACATCGACGCAGGGGGATGGACGTGAGCGCGGACGTTGCGCACGAGCTGAAGCGAGAGAAGACGAAGGATGCCGCCGCGGCGCGCGATCACGCGCTCCGAGCGCGGATCGTGCTCGCCCTCGGGCCGGCGACGGCGGCCGGGGGCGTGCTCTGGGCGATCGCGCAGCCCTGGCGGCTGACGCTGCTCCACCCGTTCGGCCAGGGCTTCTGGTGGCTCGTCTCCGAGCCGCCGCTCTACGTCGTGCTCGTCGGGCTGCTCTTCCGGTGGCTCGTCGCACCCGGGCTCGTCGAAGACATGGAGGCAGCGGGGGAGGGAATGGAGACGCATGGCGCCGCGCCCGACCTGCGCGGGCGCGGCCTGCGCCGTCGGGCCTCAGCGCCGCGCGGGCCGGCGACGCCGGCCCGCGCGATCCGCAAGCCGGAAAGCGAAGCGGGGCGAAGCGGCGAGAGACAGAGCGGGGACACGTGATCGCCTCCTCGATCCTGCCGCCCGCCGAGATGGTGCACTGGTGGTTCGCCACCGGCTTCCTCGTCCTCGGGCTCCTGCTGCTGAGCGAGGCCGTTGTCGGCCCCGAGGTCTGGGGGCGGCGGCCGTGGCGGCGCACCCTCTGGCCCGGCGTCCTCTTCGCGATGGGCGTCCTCATGTTCCCGGTGATGACGTTCTTCACGAGCTCGACGATCCACATGCTCGCGCACGGGTCGTGGGCGCAGGTGATGATGCTCGCCGGCGCCGCCGAGCTCGGCGTCGCGCGCGGCAAGCTCCACTCGCGCTACTGGCGGCTGTGCTCGGCGCTCGGCTTCGTCGTCTCGGGTCTCGCGGTGCTCGTCCACGAGCAGAACCACTGGCTCTTCTCGCGGACGGCGTTCCTGCACCACGTGCTCGGCTGGGCGGCGCTCGTCGCCGCGCTCTTCCCGATCCTCCAGACGTTCCGGCCGCGGTCGCACGCGGCGACGTTCGGCTTCGCGACGACGTTCGTCCTGATCGCGGTGCTGCTCTACTGCGACCGCGACACGGCCGCGATCTTCGGGCACCTCGACTTCTACGCCGGCGTGCCGCACCGATGAGATGCGTCGCGCTTCTCGCCGCGGCGGCCGCCGCGCTCCTCGCGCCCGCGTCCGCGCTTGCGCACGCGACGCTCGTGCAGGAGTCGCCGGGACTCGGCCAGGAGTTGCAGCAGGCGCCGACGCAGGTCGTGCTCACGTACGACCAGCCGGTCGACGCCGTGCGCGAGGCGGTCGTCGTGCTGAACGCGAAGGGCGTGAACGTCGCCGGAACGCCGCAGGCCGAGAAGACCGCGCGCCGCCTGGTCGCGCCGCTGCCGAAGAAGCTGCCGAAGGGCGCGTACACCGTGCGCTGGCGCGCGCTCTCGAGCGACGGGCACGTCGTCTCCGGCCTCTACACCTTCGGCGTCCGCGTGTCCGCGCCGCCCGTGACCGAGGCGGTCGGCGCGCAGGGGCCGACGACGACCGAGCACGTCGTGCGCTGGCTCTACTTCCTCGCGCTCGCCCTCCTCGTCGGCGGTATCGGCTTCCGGCTGCTCGTCGTCCGCGGGCCGCTGCCGCCCCGCGCAGAGCGCCGCTTCTACCTCCTCGTCGGGGCCGGCGCGGTCGCCGTGCTCGAGGTCGGGATCGCCGCATTCATGCTCCGCGCCGAGGACGCCCTCCAGTTGCCGCTCGTCGA
>DATFMW010000146.1:0-4157 GCA_035266765.1 Gaiellaceae bacterium
CACCGTCCGCTCGGGCTCGTCGTAGATGCCGTCGAGCAGGTCGGGCACCTTCCGCTCGGCCAGGAAGAGGCTGAAGTCATCGTGGCCGTGCCGGTGGATCGACATGCCCGTGTCGTGCAGGAGCGCCGCGAGCGTGACGACGATCTCCGCGTCGTCGGTGCTCATCCCGTAGTCGCGCACCATCGCCGGCTCGACGTGGTGCTTCGTGAGCTGGCGGAGGAGCTTGAGCACGATGTTCGTGACGATCTGGATGTGCACCCAGGAGTGGTCGTTGATCTCCATCCGGGCGACCGCGTTCACGTTCGACACGTGCCACCACGCCTTCAGCTGCGAATCGGCGTTGACGCGCTCGATCAGCGTGCGGAGGGCGCGGTTGCCGCGCGTGGGAACGCGGATCCGCATCCGCTCGATCGCCTCGGTGGGCGAGAGGCGCGCCTCCTCCTCGGCCTCCGCGGGGAGCGGCTCGGCGGCCTCCTCGTCGATCTCGTCGTGCTCGTCGGCCACGAGCCGGAGTCTACGCGGGCAGGACGGGCCGGTCCGGCTCGGTGAGGCGGTAGTAGAGGACGGTCAGCACCTGCGCCTCGTAGGGGACGGTGAGCGCGCCTGCGACCGTCGAGCCGGCCCAGGTGGCGCCGAACGGGGGCAGGAAGCGGAACATCGCCGTGATCACGATCCCACCGACGCCCGTGATCAGGTTCGCCACGACGACGAGCACGAGCACGCGCCCCGTCTGGCCGGTGACGAGCTGCGAGGAGCGTGCGAACGCGTCGCGGACGCCGCGGCCCTCGATCATCACGAGCGGCACGACGAGCGCCCAGCGCGCGACGAGGATCAGGCCGGGCACGACGAAGGCGAGGAGGCCGAGCGCGACGCCGACGCCGTAGAGGAGCGAGGCGCCGACCAGCGTGCCGAGCCGGCCGCGGCTGCGGTCCGTGTACGTGCGGACGCCTGCGGGCGGCCGTCCCTCGTGCAGGTCGCGGACCGCCTCGACGAGTGCGCCCTGCACGAGCAGGCCGCCGACGAGGCCGAGCACGAGCGAGACGATCACCGCGCCCGTCCGCCCGCTCCGGTCGGCAAGGGCGCTCGCGAGGCCGACGACGGTGAACACCGCGCCCGCGACGACGACCGCGCGCCGGAACAGACGCCGGTAGACGTCGAGCGCGTCGGAGAGGACAGCCGAGATCATGTGAGCACTCTACGAGGTGCGGCGGCGGAGCCCAGGCGCCCGCGCCCGACCTGCACGGGCGCGGCTCGAGTCGTTCGGCCACGGTGGATACGCCCGGCGCCACGCTCAGGTAACGCAGCTAAGGGCCTATGCCGGTAGGGCGGCTGCGACGGTTGCGAGGCGCGCCTTCTTGAACGCGATCAGGCCGCTGGCGAGCTGTAGCAGGGCGAGGTGGTTCTCGTCTTTCTTCGACCAGCGGATCAGGATCCCGCGGTTGTTCAGCCAGGAATGGGTTGCTTCGACGACCCAGCGGCGGGCGCGCCAGCCGGGAATGCGGACCTTCTCGGCGATCTCCTCGCCGCGGGCGCGGATGTGCGGCGTAAGCTCGTAGCTTGTGACGAGTTCGCGGACTTCGTTGTTGTCGTAGGCTTTGTCGAGGCAGAGGCCCTGCGGCGCTTCGGGCGTCGGCTTCGGTCGCTTGATCGGGATCGAGTCGAGCGTGCCCTTCAGCAGCTTGTGATCGTTGCGATTGGCGCCGTCGTGGTCGAGTCCGACCGGGACGCCCGCCCCCTCGCAGACAACCGATCGTTTCGCCCTTTTTTAGCTCGATCAGTCGGATTCGGGCCGGTCTTCGGGCCGCCCAAAGGGGCCTTGGTCATCGCGCCGTCGGCGGCGAGCCAGGCCCAGTCGATCCCGACCACCTCGTCGTACTCCAACAGGCCTTGGCGCCAGATCTCGGCGAACACCCCGGCCGCGCGCCACTCCTGAAACCGCCTGTGCGCCGAGCTCGACGAGCAGATCCCGGTCGCGTCCAGCGCGTTCCACTGCATCCCCGTCCGCAGCACCAACAAGATCGCGTCCATCGCGTCCCGGTCAGGCACCCGCGGGTTGTGGCAGCCGAGCGGATGGAACGGCGGCTCGGGCAGCAACGGCTCGATCCGCTCCCACAACCAATCCGGCATCCGCCAGCCGTCGTCGGTGCTCACAAGACCCATCTCGTCCTCCCTCGTCGGTGACGAAGAAGGCTTCGCCGACAGCGGCCCGGTCCCTCCTACCGGCATAGGCCCTAACGCGGCCTCTCGTACCGTTCGCCCGGAAACGCGGAATGCGCTATGCCGATGACTCCAGCAGGTCGAGGTTTCCGGTGCGACGACGCTCGCGACCAGCGGTGTGATCGAATGACAGGGATGGCGGGAATGCCGCCGCATCCAGCCGAGGCGGAGTTCGTAATCGCCACAGACGCGGCGGGCTTTGACGTTCGCCGCCGCTCGGCCTACGACCTTGGGATTGCTGCGTCCGACGCGATCCTCCCGCTGGTCGTTCTCGTTCACGGGCCGGTGCGGGGCGGCGGCCCTCGTCCGCGCGAGTGGCCGGTCTACCAGGGGTATGGCTCACTTCTCACGCGCGCTGGACTTGCCGCCGCGGTCGCTGACCTCGACTTCACAAGCGTGGAGGCGCTCAGCAAGCCGACCGCTCAACTCGACGAGATCGTTGATGCCGCGAGAAGCGAGCCAGGTGTAGACGGGGAAAAGGTTGTGATCTGGGGCTTCTCAGGAGGAGCGAGACTCGTTGGCCGCTGGATCGAGGAGCCGCCCTGCTGGCTGAGAGGTATCAGCCTCACCTATCCCGTCGCCGCCCCCGTCAGCCGAGTACAGGTGCCGATCGTGCTCACCCGTGTCGGTCTCGAACGTCCGGCGATCGAGGCAACGGTCGAGCGACTGCTTGCGCTCACAACGCACGCGGAGGTCATCAACGTGCCGAACGGACACCACGGCTTCGACACCCTCGATCACAACGACGAGTCGCGACGAGCCGTCACCTCAGCGGTGGCCGCGGTCACGCGACTGCTCTCGTGACTCCGCCCTTCACCCTTCTTGGGATAAATGAGAGCACTGCCTGACGCCAGCCGCACGCCAAGCCTCGACTTCACTGGAGTCATGGGCATAGCCCATAACGCGGATCGTTGGAGGCCGCACGTGCGGCCGCTTCGCGGCCGGATGGTTGTTGCTCTTGACGGTGAGGGCCACTGCGGGGCGGCTGACGGAGAGCGGGCGGCACGGGTCGAGGGCACGCGAAAGCCGAAGGCCATCCCGGCCGCGGAGCGGCCGGTTCGTGCGGCGTCGAGGAACGCCGGTTTCCGGTGCAACGTCGGGAGACGCCGCACTAGGCGGCGGCCCAATCGCCGTACAGGCTCGTGTAGAGCCCGCGGGCGGCGAGCAGCTCTTCATGGCTGCCCTGCTCGACGATCTGGCCGTGCTCGAGGACGACGATCAGGTCGGCGTCGCGGATCGTCGAGAGGCGGTGCGCGATGATGAACGCCGTCCGGTCGGCGAGCAGCACCCGCAGCGCCTCCTCGATCTTCTGCTCGGTGCCGATGTCGACCGACGAGGTCGCCTCGTCGAGGACGAGGATCCGCGGGTCGGCGAGGAGCGCCCGCGCGAACGCGACGAGCTGGCGCTGCCCGAGCGAGAGCCGCGAGCCGCGCTCACCGAGCTCGGTCTCGTAGCCGTCCTCGAGCCGGAGCACGAACTCGTGCGCACCGACGGTCTGGGCGGCACGGACGATCTCCTCCGGGGTTGCGTCCGGGCGGCCGAACGCGATGTTCTCGGCCACGGTGCCCGCGAACAGGAAGCCCTCCTGCGGTACGACGTCGAGCTGCGCCCGCAGCGAGCGCTGCCTGACGTCGTTCAGGTCGACGTCGTCGACCGTGATGCGTCCGTGCGTCGGCTCGTAGAAGCGGGCGAGCAGCTTCGCGATCGTCGACTTGCCGGCGCCGGTGTGCCCGACGAGCGCCACCGTCGTCCCGGCCGGCACGTCGAGATCGAGCCCGTGCAGCACCTCCTCGCCGCGACCGTAGGAGAAGCGCACGCCCTCGAAGCTGACGTGGCCGTCGATCCGCGCGAGGTCGCGCGCGGCAGGCCGGTCCTCGACCTCGGGCGCCTCGTCGAGGACGCCGAGGATCTTGTCGAGCGCCGCCGCCGCGGAGAGGAAC
>DATFMW010000147.1:0-3521 GCA_035266765.1 Gaiellaceae bacterium
GTAGAGCATCCGCGACGACGCGTGCAACAGCGTCAGGCGCTCCATCGCGCGCGTCATGCCGACGTAGCAGAGGCGGCGCTCCTCCTCGACGCCCTGCTCCTCGATCGAACGGGAGTGCGGGAAGATCCCCTCCTCCATCCCGATCAGGTAGACGGCCCGGAACTCGAGGCCCTTCGCGTTGTGGAGGGTCATCAGGGTCACGAGGGAGCCCTCGCCGCGGATCGCGTCCTGGTCGGAGGTGAGCGAGATCTCCTGGAGGAAGCTCGAGAGTGTCGCCTCGGCGGTCCCCTCGCGCCATTCGCGGGCGACCGAGACGAGCTCCTGGAGGTTCTCCATCCGGCCCTGCGCCTCGATCGTCCGTTCCGCCTCGAGCGCCTCGAGGTAGCCGGTGCGCTCGAGTACCTGCTCGATCAGCTCGGGCACCTCGAGCTCCTGCGACGCGGACATCAGCGACTCGATCACGGTCCGGAACGCGCGCACCGCCTTCTGCGGCGCCGTGCCGACGCCGGCCTGGTCGGCCTCGGCGGTCGCCTCCCAGAGCGAGATCTCGCGCTGGTCGGCCCACGTCGCGAGGCGCGCGAGCGTCGTGTCGCCGATCCCGCGGCGCGGCCGGTTCGCGATCCGCAGCAGCGAGACGGCGTCGTAGGGGTTGTCGAGCACCTGCAGGTAGGCGACGAGATCCTTCACCTCGGCGCGCTCATAGAAGCGCGGGCCGCCGATCACCTGGTAGGCGACGCCCTGGCGGACGAGCACGTCCTCGAGCACGCGGCTCTGCGCGTTCGTCCGGTAGAAGACGGCGACCTCGCTGCCGGAGTAGCCCTGCTCGACGAGCAGCGCGATCTCGGCGGCGACGTAGCGGGCCTCGGCGTGCTCGTCCTCGACCTCGACGATCCGCACCGGGTCGCCCTCGCCGAGCTCCGACCAGAGGTTCTTCTCCTTGCGCTCGCGGTTGCAGCGGATGACGCCGTTCGCGGCGTCGAGGATGTTCTGGGTGGAGCGGTAGTTCTGCTCGAGCGCGATCGTGCGGGCGCCGGGGAAGTCGCGCTCGAACTCGAGCACGTTGCGGATGTCGGCGCCGCGGAACGCGTAGATCGACTGGTCCGGGTCGCCGACCGCGAAGACGTTGCCGTGCGGCTCGGCGAGCAGCTGGAGCAGCCGGTACTGGGCGTGGTTCGTGTCCTGGTACTCGTCGACGAGCAGGTAGCGGAACGCGCGCTGCCACTTCTCGCGCGCGTCCGGGAAGCGCTCGAGCGTCTCGACGGTGAGGTAGAGCATGTCGTCGAAGTCGACGGCGTTCGAGGCGTGGAGCTTGCGCTGGTAGAGGTCGTAGACCTCGGCGACGGTCTGGTCGTAGAAGCTCGCGACGCGCGCGGTGTACTCGTCAGGGCCGACGAGCTGGTTCTTCGCGTTCGAGATCTGGCTGTGGATGCCGCGCGGCGTGAAGCGCTTCGGGTCGCGGCCGAGCTCCTCGATGCACTGCTTCGTGAGGCGGATCTGGTCGGCGGAGTCGTAGATGGTGAAGTTCGAGCGGTAGCCGAGGCGCTCGGCCTCGCGGCGGAGGATGCGCCCGCAGGCGGCGTGGAACGTCATCACCCAGGCGGCGCGGGCGGGCGGGCCGACGAGGTGCTCCACGCGTTCGCGCATCTCGGCGGCGGCCTTGTTCGTGAACGTGATCGCGAGGATCTCGGGCGGGCGGACGCCGACGGCGCCCAGCAGGTGCGCGATGCGCCGGGTGAGGACGCGCGTCTTCCCGGAGCCGGCGCCGGCGACCACGAGCACCGGCCCCTCGGTGGCGAGAACGGCCTCGCGCTGCGCCGGATTCAGGTCCTGGAGGTAGCTCTCCGGCGTCGTCGCAGCCACCGTCCGATCGTAGCGGGGGCCCCTCCCGTCCCCGCGCGACACGTCTCGTCGGGCCATGTCCTGTGACCTGGTCGCGGGACATGGCCCGAGCGGACAGGTCGGCGTCGGCTACGGGGCCGGTCGGGAACGGACAATCCGGGGTTGGCGGCGGGACTATGTGCCAGTACGATCTTTCTCGGGTAGGGGATGCGGGGAGTTGCGGCCACACACCTCGAGCTGGCGTTCGAGCTCAGTCGCGAGTTGCATGAGGCGCGGTCCGCCGGCGAGCTTGTGACGCTGGCACTCTCGGGGCTCGGCCGGCTCGTCCCCGCCGACGCGATCGGCTGGAACGAGATCGACGTCGCCGGCGGCTCGTCGCGCTTCGTCGGCGATCCGCCCGACTACATGGCCCCGGCACTGCTGGCCACGCTTGCACGCCTCGTCGACCGGCATCCGGTCGTCTCGTACTTCGCGAAAACCGGCGACGGCAGCCCGGTCGCGATCTCCGACTTCCTCAGCGCGCGCGATTTCCGGCGGAGCGCCCTCTACGGCGAGCTCTACCGCGACCTGGAGACCAGTGACCAGCTCGCGTTCGCGGTCGAGGCGGGCGGCGTCGTCACGGGCGTCGCCTTCAGCCGCGGCGCACGCTCGTTCCGCGCCCACGAGCGCGCGGTGCTCGACCTCGTCCGCCCGCACCTCGCCTCGGCGTATGCGAACCTGCGGGCGCTCGAGACGGCACGGCAGCGGCTGGAGGCGCTGGAACGCGGCTACGAGGAGGCATCGCACGGCCTCGCCTTCGTCCGCGCCGGCCGGGTCGAGCCGGTGTCCCGCTCGGGCGCGCAGCTGCTCCGGCGCTGGTTCGGAGACGAGCAGCCGCCGCTGCCCTCGTCCGGCGAGCCGCTCGTCGTCGAGAGCCCGGACGCGCGGCTCACCCTGCGCCTCGCCGACGGGGGATCGCTGCTCCTCCTCGACGAGACGTCGTTCGCGCCCGACCCGGGCCGCGCACAGGCGCTCGGGCTCAACGCACGGGAGGCGGAGGTGCTCGGGCTCGCCGCGCGCGGCCTGCGCAACGCGGAGATCGCGCGCGAGCTCTTCATCAGCGTCCGCACGGTGGGGAAGCACCTCGAGCACGCCTACGGGAAGCTCGGCGTGCACTCGCGCGCCGCGGCGGTCAGTCGCCTGCTCGGACGCTAGAACCCGAGAACGGCGCCGATCCGGGCGACGGCGGCCTCGATCGCGGCTGCCTGCGCGCCCGTCAGCTTCTTGCCGTCCTGGGCCGAGGTCTCGGCGTCGAGTGCGTCGAGATCGGACACCGCGGTGGCGGCATCACCGCGCGCAAGCGCACGCTGGGCGGCCAGCACCTTCGCCGCCAGGCTCTTGCCGGGGCCGATCCCGGTCACGTAGGCGAGCAGGTCGGCGAGCTGCTCGCCCGCGCCGCGGACGTGCACGGAGAAGGCCGCGCTCGCCGCGTTGCCGTGCGCGTCGGTTGCGGTACACGTCACCGTTGTGTCGCCGATCGCGAAGGTCGAGCCGGACGCCGGGCTGCAGTCGACGGGGACGCTGCCGTCGACGAGGTCGGTCGCGGTCGGCGCCGCATACGAGACCGCCGCGCCGTCCGGACCGGTCGCGTCGGCGGTGAGGCCCGCCGGCAGGCCGCTCAGCGCGGGCGGCGTCGTGTCCAC
>DATFMW010000148.1:0-2418 GCA_035266765.1 Gaiellaceae bacterium
ACCGTCGCGCCCGCCGCGAGCGGCGTACCTCGACGACCTCGTCCACGCGCCCGAGGCTACCGCCTGCTGCGGCGAGGCTCAGCCGTCGAAGCGGCGGAACACGACGCACGCGTTGTGGCCGCCGAAGCCGAACGAGTTCGAGACCGCGATCTTCACATCGGCGGCCCGCGCCTTGTTCGGGACGTAGTCGAGGTCGCAGGCGGGATCCTCGACCTCGTAGTTGATCGTCGGCGGCAGCATGCCGTCGCGAACGGCGAGCGTCGTGAACATCGCCTCGATCGCGCCCGCGGCGCCGAGACAGTGACCGGTCGCGCCCTTCGTGCCGGAGACCGGGGTCCTGCGCGCGTTCTCCTCGCCGAGCGCGAGCTTCAGCATCTTCGTCTCCGAGGCGTCGCCGACCGGGGTCGAGGTCGCGTGCGCGTTGATGTAGTCGATCTCGTCGGGGTCGACGCCCGCGTCCTGCAGCGCCATCTTGAACGCCGGCACCGGGCCGGTCGGATCGGGCTCGGTGATGTGCTTCGCATCCGACGAGAGGCCGTAGCCCACCACCTCGGCGTAGATCTTGGCGCCGCGCGCGCGCGCATGCTCGAGCTCCTCGAGCACGAGCACCGCGCCCGCCTCGCCCATCACGAAGCCGTCGCGGCCCGCGTCGAACGGCCGGGACGCCCGCTTCGGGTCGTCGTTGCGACGCGACAGCGCCCGCATCGCGCCGAAGCCGGCGATGCCCACCGAGCACACCGCCGCCTCGGTGCCGCCGCAGAACATCACGTCGGCCCGGCCGAGCCGGATCGCGTCCATGCCGTCGCCGATCGCCATGTTCGATGCGGCGCAGGCCGTGCACTCCGACAGGAGCGGGCCGCGCGTCCCGAGCTCGATCGAGACCCAGCCGGCACCGAGATTCGGGATGATCGCAGGAATCGAGAACGGGTTCACCCGGTCGGGGCCGCGATTCGCAAGCGTGTCGTAGCACTCCTGGAAGGAGCGGAGCCCGCCGATCCCGGTGCCGATCGCGGCGCCGATCCGCTCGGCCTCCTTGGCGATGTCGAGACCCGAGTCGGTTTCCGCCTGCCGCGCCGCCGCGAGGATGAGATGCGTGAAGCGGTCCATCCGGCGGGCGGCCTTGCGGTCGACCCAGTCGCCCGCGTCGAAGTCCTTCACCTCGCATGCGAAGTGCACCGGGTAGTCGGTGTGATCGAACTGCGTGATCTCGGCCGCGCCGGACTCGCCTGCCACGAGGTTGGCCCACGACGTCTCGACATCGAGGCCGAGCGGGGTGACCGCGCCCAGCCCGGTGATGACGACGCGCCTGCGCCCCCCGCTCGAATTGAAGATCGGTGACCCGATGTCGCTGCCCACTACATTCCCAGTCCGCCGTCCACGAGGAGCACGTCGCCCGTAATGAACGAGGCCTCGTCGGAGCAGAGGAAGCGTACAGCGCCCGCCACGTCTTCCGGCTCTCCAAGCCGTCCGAGCGGGGTGTTGTCGAGCATCGCCGTCGTCGCCTCCTCGGGGAGGACGTCGGTGAGCTGCGTCTTGACGTAGCCGGGAGCGACGACGTTCGCGCGCACGCCGCGGCTGCCGAGCTCGCGGGCGAGCGACTTCGTGAAGCCGATGATCCCGGCCTTCGAGGCAGCGTAGTTCGTCTGGCCCCAGTTGCCGTGGACGCCGACGATCGAGGAGACGTTCACGATCGAGCCGCCGCGCTTGCGCATCATCGGCCGGCAGACGGCGCGGCAGGTGTAGAAGACGGAGGAGAGGTTCGTCTCGATCACGGTGCGCCAGTCGTCGTCGGACATCCGGGCGAGGAGCCCGTCGCGCGTGAGTCCCGCGTTGTTGACGAGGATGTCGAGGTTGCCCGCCTCCGCGACGAGACGTGCGGCGTCCTCGGGGCTCGCGACGTCGGCCTGCACGGCACGGCCGCCGATCTCGGCTGCGAGCGCCTCCGCCTCCTCCTGCCCCGAGCGGTAGCCGATCACGACCTCCGCGCCGCCACGGGCGAGCTCGGCCGCGATCGCGCGTCCGATTCCGCGCGAGGCGCCCGTGACGAGCGCCGTCTTGCCGTCCAACGAGGCGAAGGCCACTAGATGGTTGGCGCCATGAGGTCGCCTGTTCCGGGGCGTGGGCTGGGGCGGCTGGGGCGCCGCGGCGGGCGCTCGTCGCTGCTGGTGACAGCGGTGAGTGGTCGACGGGTTGCAGCGCGCAGCCGGACACGCGAGATCGTGGCACCAACCATCTAGGCTTCGGCGAGGAGCTCGTGGAGCTTGTCGAGCGCGGCGAGATTGTTCACCGACACGGCTTTCGCGCTGCGGTCGATCCGCTTCACGAGCCCGGAGAGGACGTTGCCGGGACCGACCTCGACGAACGTCTTGACGCCGTCGCGCACCATCTCGGTCGCGGCCTGCGTGAAGCGGACGGGCG
>DATFMW010000149.1:0-2006 GCA_035266765.1 Gaiellaceae bacterium
CGCCGGCCGAGAGCGTCACACCGCCCGGCCCGACGCGCAGGTCGCGGCCGAGTCCGAGCCCGACCGCGGCGAGTGCCGCGTCGACCTCCGTGTCGCTCGCGTGCGGCCGCCCGAGCCGCACCGCGTCGCCGAGCGTTCCCGCCTCGAGCAGCGGCCGCTGCGGCACCCACGCGAGACGGCGCCGCCACGCATCCGCGTCCGCCGCGAGCACGTCGTCGGAGCCGACGAGGATCCGGCCGCCCGCCGGGTCGAGGAAGCGCAGGAGCAGCGCCAGGAGCGTCGACTTGCCGGCGCCGCTCGGCCCGTAGAGCGCGACCCGCTCGCCGGGCGCAAGCTCGAGCGAGACGCCGTCGAGCACGACCCCTCGACCGGGGTACGCCGCCGAGACGCGCTCGAGCCGCAGCGGCGCCCGAGCCGGGTCGGGGGCGGCGCCACCTGCCCGCGCCGCCACCGCCGGCTCGAGATCGATCAGCTCGAAGAGCCGCCGCGCCGCCGCGAGCCCGTCCGTGCTCGCGTGGAACTGGACGGCGCCGTTCCGCCACGGCAGGAAGAGCTCCGGGGCCAGCACGAGCACCGTCAGCGCCGGCTCCAGCCCGATCCCGCCACCCGCGAGCCGGATGCCGATCTCGACCGCGACGAGCGCGGTGCCGAGCGAGGCGGCGAGCTCGAGCACGAACGCCGACAGGAACGCGATCCGCAGCGTCGCCATCGTCCCGCGCCGGAACTCGTCGGTGTGCCGCTCGATCGCGTCCACCTGCGCGGGGCCGCGCCGGTACGCGCGCAACGTCTCCAGGCCGCGCACGACGTCGAGGAAGTGCGCCGACAGGTGCGAGAGCGTCTCCCAGCGTCGCGTCGTCGCCCGCTCGGTGCTCTTGCCGATCAGGATCCCGAAGATCGGGATCGTCGGTAGCGCGACCGCGAGCACGATCGCCGAGGTGAGGTCGTGCCAGCCGATCCAGACGAGGAGCGCGGGCGGCACCACGGCACCGAGCACGAGCTGCGGTAGGAACTTCGCGAAGTACGGCTCGAGAGCCTCGCCGCCGTCGACGGTCGCCGCGGCGACCTCGCCCGCGCGGAGCTCGCCGAGCCCGCCCGGCCGCGCCGAGACGAGGTGGGCGAGCAGCCGCCGACGCAGCGAGGCGACCGTGCCGGCGGCCGCGAGCGAGCCGCCCGTCTCGAAGCCCCAAGCTAGCGCGCCGCGTCCTAGAGAGACGGCTGCGAGTCCAACGAGGGGAACGGCCAGAGAATCGAGTCCGCGGTGCCCGAGGAACGCGCTCGCGACGACGTGCGCGAGCAGCGCCGCCTGCGCGACGATCGCGACGGCCGATGCGCCCGCGAGGACGACGCAGACGGCGAGGAAACGACGGGCGGCCGGCACCTCCCGCAGGAGCCGGGGATCGAGCGGGCGCATCCTCCGGCCCCGCTACTTCCCGTGCTGCGGCGAGCCGCCGCGGCCGAGCGGCGAGCGCTCGAGCACGTCGAGCGGCGAGCGCATCCCGGCGGCGTCCTCGTCGCCGAGCCGCGCCCGGAAGACCCAGTACGTCCACGCCTGGTAGACGAGGACAACCGGCGTGAAGACGAGCGCGACGATCGACATCACGACCAGCGTGTAGTGCGACGAGCTCGTCGTGAAGATCGTCGGGCTGAACGCGTTGTCGGTGCTCGAGACGAGCGCGCGCGGGTAGAGGTTGAGGAAGAGCGTCAGCGTGATCAGCGCGATCGAGACCGCGGTCGCCGCGAAGGCCCACCCGTCCTTGCCGGCGCGTGCGAAGCCCCACGCCGCGAAAGGCAGGAACATCGCCGCGATCGGGATCACGCCGGGGACGAGTCCCTTGTCGTGCGCCGACGCGGCGTTCGCATACGTCCAGACGAGGAAGCCGAACACGAGCGCCGCCGCCGGCAGCGCGAGCGTCATCGCCGCGCGCCGGGACCGCTTCTGCAGCTCGCCGGAGGTGCGGATTGTGAGGAAGACCGCTCCGTGGAACGTGAAGAGCGCGAGCGAGGTC
>DATFMW010000150.1:0-5114 GCA_035266765.1 Gaiellaceae bacterium
CAGGCGGAGCGGATCGAGGCGATCCTCAGTCGGGCGGCGGCTGCCGCTCCAGATCGGCGAGCCTGACCTCGACGAGCGGCCGCACCTGCTCCTCGAGCCCCGTCTCGCGCGCGAAGGCGAGCGCCTGCTCCCAGCTCTCGCGCACCCGCTCGGGCGCGACGCCCTGCTTCAACCGGTTGTCGCCGGTGAGGAGGAGCTTCCGGACCCGCTCGCGCGCCTCGTCGTCCGCCGCCACCGCGCGAGCGTAGCGCTCGCGCTACCCTTCGGCCGTGGTCTCGTTTCTCGCAGTCACGCAGGTGCTGTTCGTCGTCGGCCTCGTCGCGACCGTGCTCATGCACAGCGGCCGCGACGCCGGCATGGGCGGGATGGGCTTCACCCCGACCTCGCAGGGCGGCACCCACATCGTCGAGCGGAACCTGACCCGCGTCACGCTCGTCTTCGCGATCCTCTTCGTCGCGAACAGCGTGACGCTGTTTCATTATCTGAAGTAGCGCGCGCCGCCGGAGGCGGCGGGCACTCCTTCAGATTGTTCCCTTCGCACCGCTTCGCGGCGACGCGCCCTGCGGGCGGGTCGCCGCTGTGCTTTCCTGCTCGGGAACGGCGTCCGGGGCGGACGGCGGTCCGGAAGCGGGGCGGCGGTGGGCGCGCCCGCGCAGGTCGGGCGCGCGGCTGGTGGGAAGAACCCACACCCTTCCGGGCGTCGCTACACTACGCCGGCTCTCGCGCTGGTGGCGGAATTGGTAGACGCGCTAGGTTGAGGGCCTAGTGGCCGTATAGGCCGTGGAGGTTCAAGTCCTCTCCAGCGCATGACAAAGGGTCGCCTGCGGGCGGCCCTTTTTCGTGGTCGCGGCCGACCTGCGCGGCCGCGGCTCACCATCGCTTGCCGGCAGCAGCCGCGTCCTGGCAGAGCCGGGGCGCGTTCTGCGAGCGGAAGCGCGAAGCGGACGAAGCTGCAGCGAGCAGGTTCAAGTCCTCTCCAGCGCATTGAAGCCCGGATGCCGAATGGCTCCGGGCTTTTTCGTGGCCGCGGCCGACCTGCGCGGCCGCGGCTCGCAGCGGCTTGCCGGACGGGGGTATCCCGGTTCCTTGCCGCTGACTCGGCGCGAGAAGCCTTCGTCTGATCGGCCCAGCGGCTAGGTTGTCGCTGCAGAGTCGCCGGACGGAGCCTCGATGCCTGTGGACTTCGACTTTCAGCCTCACCTGGTTGGTGATCTCGTCGAGCTGAGGCCGCTTCGAGAGGGCGACTTCGTCGATCTCTACGCCGCGGGGGCGGATCCGCGGATCTGGGAGCAGCATCCGGTCGCCAACCGCCACGAGAAGGCGACGTTCCGAAAGTACTTCTCTCAACATCTCGCTTCCGGAGGCGCGCTCGTTGCGATCGACCGACGTGACGGACGGATCATCGGACAGTCACGCTTCCACGGATACGACCCCTGGCACAGCGAAGTCGAGATCGGCTGGACATTCCTCGCTCGATCGCATTGGGGCGGCGTCTACAACGGCGAGATGAAGCGGCTGATGCTCGCGCACGCATTCCGATACGTCCGCCGCGTCGTGTTCCTCGTGCATCCGCAGAACGTCAGGTCCCAGCGTGCGGTCGAGAAGATCGGTGCGGTTCGCGCCGGAACTCGCCCGGACGGCGCAGGACGAGAGAGTTTCCTCTACGAGATTTGGCGCGAGCCCGAAGACGGCGTCGCCAGGGGCAGCTGACCGGATACCTCTGTGGCGGCGAGGTCGCGGCCTCGGATCGGTCTCTCTGCGGGCGGACGAAGCAGCAGCAACGTCATTCCGGGTTTTTCCGCGATGCGGCCTCGCCGGACGACCCCTAGCCTCGTGCGCATGGCGTATCTCATCGCTGGAGAAGACACTGCGTCCGGGCCGCTCGCCGGCCTCGTCGAGGCGCTCCACGGTGCGCTCGAGCGAGCCGGATTCGAGCCCGCCTCGGACGATGCACCGACCGCCCTCGTCGTGAACGTCGTCGACCGGGAGCGGCCCCGCCCGTTCCGGCGCGGCTCGCGCGGCACCTTCGTCGCGGCGCTCCACGTCCTCGACGGGCCGCCGGACGATCCGCTGCGGGAGGGCTACCCGATGCTCGTCCGTGCGCTTGCGAACGTCTCGCTCGCCTACGTCCCGGGCCAGGGCGTCTGGTTCACGACGCTCGAGCGCGGCAGCTACCTCGTCGCCGAGGAGAACGGTGCCGCTTCGCTCGCTGACGCCGTGGTGGCACGCCTCGCGCCGCTCGCCCGCGCCCGGCTCGTGATCGACAACGAGTTCCGGCCCGACCTCGAGCCGGAGCTCTGGGAGGGCGACGAGCACACCGAGTCGGTCGCCGCCGCCGGCCGCGCGCTCGACGGGCTCGGCCTGCTGCCCGCGCCGTTCCCAGTCGAGGAGCTCGTCAGCGAGCGTGACCTGCGTCACATCAAGCGGCTGTACGGCATCGGCGGCCTCTCCTACGGGAACCTGTCCGAGCGCTGCGACGAGACCCGCTTCTGGATGAGCGCGAGCGGCGTCGACAAGTCGAAGCTCGAGGCGCCCGGCCGCGACATCCTGCTCGTGTCCGGCTACGACGCCGATGCGGGCCGGATCGTCCTGAGCGTGCCGCCGGGCGTCGAGCCGCGCCGCGTCTCGGTCGATGCGATCGAGCACTGGAAGATCTACCGCGACCATCCCGACGTGGGCGCGATCCTGCACGTCCACGCCTGGGTCGAGGGCGTCGTCGCCACCGAGGTCAACTACCCGTGCGGCAGCGAGGAGCTCGCCCAGAACGTCGCCGACCTGCTCGCCGCCGAGCCCGACCCGGCGCACGCGATCATCGGCCTGCGCAACCACGGCATCACCGCCACGGGCGCGAGCCTGGAGGAGATCCTCGGCCGCATCGTGCCGACGCTCCTCCCGCAAGTCCCCATGACCTGACCCGCCCGCGTCGCCCGCTTTGCGCGAGGCAGGCGCGCTGCGCGCGCGTGCCTTCGCGCTGCGCTTTCCGCTCGCTCGGCAGCGAGCCGGCTGCGCCGGCCCGCGCCACCTCGGGTCGAGCGGTGGTGAGCCGCGCCCGCTCAGGTCGGGCGCGGCCAGCAGGCCGACGGCTTCGTGGAACGAATTGACTCCATCCGAAGGAATCTCTACCCTTTTGGCGAACACACGTTCGACATCAGCTTCCCGAGACCCTGGAGCGTGACCGCGGATGGACAAGACAGCTGAGCTGACCGGACGCCAGCGCGAGATCTGGAGCTTCCTCGTCGAGTACGTCGACGGTCACGGCTATCCGCCGACGGTGCGCGAGATCGGCGAGGCGGTCGGGCTCGCGTCGCCGTCCACGGTGCACGCGCACCTCGCGAATCTCGAGCGGGCCGGCCTGCTCCGCCGCGACCCGAGCAAGCCGCGCGCCCTCGAGCTCGTCGGTCGCGACCGGCCGGCTGAGGCGCCGACGGCCGAGCTGCCGAAGCTGCCGCTGCTCGGCCAGATCGCCGCCGGCGGTCCGCTCCTCGCCGAGCAGAACGTCGAGGACGAGATCGCGGTGCCGGAGACGCTGCGGGGCGACTTCCTCCTGCGCGTCCGCGGCGACTCGATGATCGACGCCGGGATCCTCGAGGGCGACGTCGTCGTCGTCCGTCGCGCCCAGGACGCCCGTAACGGCGAGATCGTGGTCGCGCTCGCCGGCGACGACGAGGCCACCGACGAGGCGACGGTGAAGACGTTCTACCGCGAGGACGGCCGCATCCGGCTGCAGCCCGAGAACAGGGCGCTCGAGCCGATCTACGCCCGTCACGTGCAGATCCTGGGCAAGGTCGTCGGCGTCTTCCGGGACCTGGGCTAGGGCGATGCACGGCGTTGCGCCTCTCCACCGGACGCTCGAGCAGGAGCTCTTCGCGCTGCTGCGGGGCGCCTCGCTCGAGTGCCCCGTCTGCGGCGAGTTCGTCCTCCACGACGGGCCGTCCGTGCGCTGCCCGGAGTGCGGCATGACGCTGCACGGGCGGGTCGAGGCGGTTGGGGCCGCTCGCGACACGGGCAGCCTCGCCGGCTGACCGCCCGCGCCGCGCCGTTGTCGCGGGGCTACCATTCACGGTGCAGGCCGGGTGACCGCGGCGTCCTTTCGGGGACGTCGAGGAAAGTCCGGACACCGCAGGGCAGGACGCTCCCGACAGGGAGGCGGCGAAAGCCGACGGACAGTGGCACAGAGAACAGACCGCCGGCTGCGATTCTCCGGAGACGCAGCCGGTAAGGGTGAAACGGTGGGGTAAGAGCCCACCAGCGGCCCTGGCGACAGGGCCGGCTCGCCAAACCCCGTCCGGTGCAAGGCGAACAGGCTCCGCCGACGCGGCCCGCCGAGGAGCCGGGTAGCCGCCAAGATGGATGGTCGCCCAAGACAGAATCCGGCTTACAGGCCTGCTACGGAGAAAGCCCCGGAAACGGGGCTTTCTCTATCAGGCCTTTTGCCGGGGTGCCCGTCCGACCAGCGGTAACCGCGTGTCGAAGCTCTGCCGTCGGTCCACCCGGCCACCCGGTTCTCGTCCCGGATCAGACGCATCGCCGCGGTTCGGCGAACCCGTGAGCGGCGGTGAGCGTCCGCGCCCTCCTCCTCGGAGCAGGACCCGACGAGAGTCGAGACCGGCTCGCCTTCCGTCGGGACCGGTGCGGCGCCCTCGCGGAGAGACTGGTAGGGCATGAGGCGTGAGGAGACGACCTCTTCCGCTTCGCGTGTCTCCGCCCTGACGGGGCTGCGCGGATTGGCGGCTGCCTCAGTCGTGGTCTTTCACGTCTGGCAGTACGGGGCTGCGAACGGCGTGCGCTTCACCGCCGGGCCGTTCGGTCGTGTCTTCGCGAGCCTCGACATCGGCGTGACGTTCTTCTTCGTCCTCAGCGGACTCCTCCTGTACCGGCCGTATGCACGTGCGCTGCTGGCAGGACGCGCGTGGCCGCAGCTGCGCAACTTCGCGGTCGCACGCTTCCTGCGCATCGTGCCCGTCTACTGGGCCGCCGTGCTCGTCGTCGCCGCCTCTGCCGAGCGCTGGCTCTTCCACCACCCCTGGCGGCTGTTGGCGAACCTCTGCTTCGCCGAGTTCGCGATCCCGAGCTTCTATACGGACGACCTCGGGGTCGACAACGGCTCGATCGTG
>DATFMW010000151.1:0-6174 GCA_035266765.1 Gaiellaceae bacterium
GTGCTGAGCGGGCACGCGACGTTCGAGGTGGCGGGCGAGCAGGTCGACGCCCCGGCCGGCACGCTCGTCTTCGTCGGCGACCCGGGGCTCGAACGTGCCGCGGTCGCGACCGTGGACGGCACGGCGGTGCTCGCGCTCGGCGGCTGGGCGGACCGAGCCTTCCAACCGTCGGAGTGGGAGACCTCCGCGCTCGGTGGCTGAGCCCCTCGGCGAGCTCCGGCTAAAGGGCGCGGGCGGCGAGCCGGTGGGGCTGCGGCGGACGCTCGCCTCGCACGGCGTCGCGACGCTGCCGCCGCAGCGGCTCGACGAGGAGACGTGGACGCTCGAGACGACGCTTGCGCTGCCCGGCGGCGGCGCGCGCACGGTGTCCGTCCGGGCCGGATCGCGCGGCCGGGCGGCGGTCACACTCGTCTCGGGCCGCGCGGGCGCACGCCGGCGCGAGGCGCTGCTCGCGACGGTCGCGCACATGCTGCGGCTGGACGAGAATCTCTCGCCGTTCTACGCGCTCGCCGCCGCCGACCCCGACCTCGCCTGGGTGACGACGGGTGCGGGCCGGATGCTGCGCAGCCCGACGGTCTTCGAGGACGTCGTCAAGACCGTGTGCACGACGAACTGCTCGTGGGCGCTGACGACGACGATGACGACGGCGCTCGTCGAGCACCTCGGGGAGCCGGCACCGGGCGGTCGCCGGGCCTTTCCGACGCCT
This sequence comes from Gaiellaceae bacterium, assembly GCA_035266765.1. Classification (GTDB taxonomy): domain Bacteria; phylum Actinomycetota; class Thermoleophilia; order Gaiellales; family Gaiellaceae; genus Palsa-739. The sequence continues at coordinate 707 of DATFMW010000151.1, forward strand.
GCGGCGATGGCCGCGGCGGACGAGTCCTTCTACCGGGAGATCGCGCGCTCCGGCTACCGGGCGCCGTACCTGCGGGCGCTCTCCGCGTCGGTCGCCTCGGGCGAGGTCGACCTCGAGGCGCTCGCCGATCCGGAGCTCCCCGACGACGAGGCGGCGGCCCGCCTGCTCGCGCTCCCGGGCATCGGCCCGTACGGCGCGGCGCACGTGATGCTGACGAGCCTCGGCCGCTACTCGCGGCTCGTGCTCGACTCGTGGACGCGGCCGACCTATGCGAGGCTCGTCGACCGCGCGACGAAGGACGCGACGATCGAGCGCCGCTTCCGTCCCTACCGCGAGTGGGCGGGCCTCGCCTTCTGGCTCACGCTGACGCGCAGCTGGGTCGCCGAGGAGGCGTGACCCCGCGCCGGACCAGGGGCCGATCCCGCTCGGCCCGTGGCCCGGCCGGGGAGCTCAGGCGGTCGCGCCGGCGGGCTCGGCGGCCTGGCGCACCGCGGCCTCGAGCTCCGGCAGCGACGCCGGGAACGGGACGATCGCGACCTCGCCGAGCAGCTGCTCGTAGCGGGCGGCGTGCTGGGCGGGCACGTGGAGCACGGTCGCGACGCTGCCTGCGCGCTCGCCGATCGCCTGGACGATCGGGAGGGCGACGTCGAGGGGTAGCGCCGTGAGGATCACGTCGGCGGAGTCGACCGCCGAGCAGGAGCCCTCCCAGACGAGCGAGCAGCGGCTGCAGTCGGGCCCCTCGGGCTGCGGGCCGCTGCAGGTCGCGACGTTGTAGCCGAGCGACGTGAAGTGGTCTGCGTACGCCCACGCGTCGGGATCCTCGATCAGCAGCCGCGGCCGGCCGGGGCTGTCGTCGAAGTGGGCGTCGATCGTCGCGATCCGGTGCTTCATCATCATCCACCTCCGACCTACGTTGCGGGATGGTCAAACGATCACGGGCACCGGCCGGGGCCCCATCCGCAAATTCCCTGAACGTCGCTACGCGAGACCCACAATCCATCCCACGGCGCCGGCGGCTATACGCTCCGGAGCGGAGCGGCACGGGCCCGGTGGCCCAGCCGGTCTTCAAAACCGGTGAGGTCGTGTAACCCACGGCTGGGTAGGTTCGACTCCTGCGCCGCTCCGTCTCGCGCTTCGCCCGCTTCGCAGCGACGCGTCCACCGCCTCCGGCGGCGCACGGGTCGCTGCTGTGCTTTCCGCTCGCTCGGCAAGCGAACCGCTGGAGGCGGCTCGCGCCACCGTGGCACCCCGCGTCGCGAGCCGCGCCCGCGCAGGTCGGTCGCGGCGACAGAACCGCGTCCTGCGCGGCCGAGCTAGCCGGCCTGCTCCGGCTCGGCGTCGCCACGCACGACGAGCACCGGGCACGGTGCGTGCTGCAGCACGGCCGCCGAGACGCTCCCGAACAGGAGCCGGCGGACGCCGCTCCACCCGTGCGAGCCGATCACGATCAGCGTCGCCTCGCGCTCCTCCGCAAGCGTGCAGACCTCGTCGGCCGGCAGCCCTTCGGCAAGGAGCGCCTCGGGCTCGAGGCCCGCGGCCCGCGCGGTCGCAACAGCGGTGTCGAGCGCCTCGCGTGCGCGGTCGCGCACGACGTCCTCGACCTCCGGCACGGCGACGAGCGGCTCGTAGGCGAACCCGGTCACCGGCACGTGCCAGACGGTGACGATCGTGAGCGGCCAGCCGGTCGCGCCGGCGAGCCCGACGGCCTCGGCGACGGCCTTCGCCGCGGAGGGCGAGCCGTCGGTGGCGAGCAGGATGCGTGCCATCAGTCCTCCTTGTCCCTCCGAGCGTGTCTGCGCGGCGATGCAGCCGCATCGGGAGCACGGCCGATCGCCACTGCGGGTTTTCCGTCGCCGGCTACAGCGGCTTGGCAGGCGGGCCGGACGAGGCCGGCTCGGCCTGCGACTCGGCCGCATCGTCCTCGAGCTTCGCGCGCAGCTCCGTCACGCGACCGACGAGCGCTGTCAGCTCGGCGTGCTCGAGTGTGCCGGCGTCGACGAGCTCCACGGTCTTCTTGCCGAGCTCGACGTACGCGCCGTGCAGATCCTTGCGCGTCTGCACGTCCTCGACGCCCTCCTTCGCCTTCTGTGCGGCCGTCTCCGCCGCGGACTTCGCCTTGTCGAGCAGTCCCATCGTCTACCTCCTGTCAGGTGAGGATTCCACTGAGCGGCCCTGTCCGCTCGCCCTGGTTGCGTCCGAGCCCCGCTTCCTTGATCCGCTCCACCGTCCGCGAGAACGGCAGCGTCTGGAGCGTCACCTTGCCCGGCCCCGAGAGGTGCACGAGGAACAGGCCCTCGCCGCCGAAGAGGCTCTTCTTGATCCCGCCCTGGAGCTTCACCTCGTAGCGCACGCTCGGCTCGAGCGCGACGACGCAGCCGGTGTCGACCTGGAGCCGCTCGCCCTCGGCGAGATCGAAGTCGAGGAAGTCGCCGCCGCCATGGATCCAGACCGTGCCGCGACCGGTCAGCCGCTGGAGGAAGAAGCCCTCGCCGCCGCCGGTGAGGCCGGCGCCGAGCGAGCGCGCGCTGACCGCCTCGATCGCGACGTCGCCCGCGTTGGCGAGGTACGCGTGCTTCTCGCAGATCAGCTCGCCGTCGAGCTCGACCTGGCGGATCGAGCCGGGGAACGGCCCGCAGATGCCGACGATGCCGTCGCCGTGCGCGTTGTAGGTCGTGAGGAACATGCTCTCGCCCGCGAGGAGCTTCCGCTTCAGGCCCCCCATCAGGCCGCCCTGCATCTCGGCGTCCATCGTCACGTCGCCGGACAGGAACATCATCGCGCCCGCCTCGGCGACGAGCTTCTCGCCGGCTGCGAGCGAGATCACGACCGCCGGCGCCTGCCCCTCGCGAATCGCTGCATCCATCTGCGCCTCCCTTTCCGCTCACACCCCCGGCCCCGGGATTCTCTGCTCGGACGGACGCGCGGCCATCCGGGAGGACGCTGAGCTACTCGGGCTGCATCTCGTCGAGCGCGGCGCGGCCCTGCTCGTGGACGCGCCGGCGGCGCTCCTCCGGCGACTCCTCGGCCGCGGACTCCGGCCCGGAGGCGGCCTCGGCGGCCGGCTCGCGCCGGGTCTCGTCGAGCTTCGCCCGCAGCTCCTCCGCGCGCGGGTCGGCGCCGCCGGCGGGCTCGGGCGGGGAAGCCGGGAGCGCACCGCCGCGACGGCGGCGCAGAAGCCGGTAGGCGGCCGCTCCTCCAGCCGCGCCGGCGAGCCAGGCGGTCAGGCGGCGCACGAAGGCGATGCTACACTGGCCGCCGCTTCCTGCCCCGTCATCGTGCCGTTCGTCCCGAGCGGCGCCGGCAGTCGGGGCCGACTTCAAGACCATGGGAAGGGAGGGCATCGGGACTGTGACAACGTACGAGATTCTGTTGATGCTGGACCCGGAGCACGCCGAGGCCCGGCAGGACGAGATCGTGGCACGGGTGCGCGAGCTCGTGGAGACCGGCGGCGGCACGTGGCGCAGCCACGATCCGTGGGGCCGGCGCCGCCTGGCCTACGAGATCGGCCACAAGGCCGAGGGCGTCTACCACCTCGTCGTGTTCGACTCGGACGCGGCGACGCTCGACGAGATCACCCGCGTGCTCAAGATCGACGACGCGGTGATGCGCCACCTCGCCACCAAGCACGTCGAGGGCTCCCGGACGAGCGCTCCACGCGACGACGCCGCAGCGCCCGCCACGGCCCCCGCCGAGGCACCCGCCGCACCCGCCGCGGCTCCCGCCGAGGCCCCCGCGGCGGCACCCGCCGAGGCAGCCGCCGTCCCCGAGCCGGAGTACGCTGAGGCGAACACCAGTTCGGACGAGGAGTAGGAGGAGCCCTATGGCAGCGAACATCAACCGGGTCGTGCTGGTCGGGAACCTGACCCGCGACCCCGAGCTGCGGCACACGCCCGGCGGCACGCCCGTGTGCAGCCTGCGCGTCGCCGTGAACAGCCGGCGCCGCGACGAGTCCGGCCAGTGGACGGACAAGCCGAACTACTTCAGCGTCTCCGTCTTCGGCAACCAGGCCGAGAGCTGCGCCCAGTACCTCGCCAAGGGCCGTCCCGTCGCGATCGACGGACGCCTCGACTGGCGCGAGTGGCAGGCGCAGGACGGCGCGAAGCGCGAAGCGGTCGAGATCGTGGCCGAGAGCGTGCAGTTCCTCGGCAGCCGCGGCGACGGCGAGACCTCCGGCGGCGGCTCAGCCGGCAACCAGTTCGTCCCGTCCGGCGCGGCCCAGGAGACGGCCGACTTCCCGGCAGCGGCCGACGACGACATCCCGTTCTAGGAGAGGCATGGCACGAGAGAGAACACAGCGGAAGCGCCCCGGCGGGCCCGCGGGAGCGATCAAGCGCCGCAACTGCTACTTCTGCAAAGACCACATCACCGAGGTCGACTACAAGAACGTCAACCAGCTGCGGCGATACATCTCGGAGAAGGGCAAGATCCGCAGCCGCCGCATCACGGGCGCCTGCCGCCGGCACCAGGTGCAGGTCGCCACGGCGGTCAAGCGGGCCCGCGAGATGGCGTTGCTGCCGTACGTCGCCGAGGGCGTCGAGGGCAGCGAGCGCGGCGGCGGACGGCGCGACCGCGGCGATCGCGGTGATCGCGGGGACCGCTGATGGAGGTCATCCTGCTTTCGGACGTCGACCACGTCGGCCTGCGCGGTGAGGTCGTCTCGGTCGCGCGCGGGTACGCCCGCAACTTCCTCCTCCCCCGCCGGCTCGCCGAGGAGGCGACCGCGGCACGGGTGGCGGAGCTGCGCAAGCGTGAGGCCGGGCGGGCACGGCACGAAGCGAAGACGGCCGATCAGGCCCGCGAGATCGCCGACACGCTCGGCAAGACCGTTCTCACGTTCGAGGTGAAAGCCGGCCCGACCGGGTCGCTCTTCGGCTCTGTCACGCCCACCGACATCGCCGACGAGATCTGGCGCACGCGCAAGATCCGCATCGACCGGCGCAAGATCGGCATCGACAACATCAAGCGGATCGGCCGCTACGAGGTGCCGGTCGACGTCTTCGCCGACGTCCGCGTCGAGGTGAAGACGCTCGTCGTCCCCGAGGGCGGCGAGCTCCCCTCCGAGGAAGAGCTGGCCGCGATGGAGGCGGCCGAGCGCGCAGAGCAGCAGGCGGCCGAGGCGCCGCCCGAGCCGAGCGCCGAGCTCGAGGAGATCCTCACCCAGGCGGACGCCGAGACGGACGAGCCCGAGGCGGAGCCGGAGCCGGAGTGGCGCGCCGACGCCGAGGCCGCGCTCCGCGACGAGTAGGTCTCGCACCAGCTCGAGAAGGCCGGCCCCTCGGGGCCGGCCTTCGTCTTTCCACACCCCGTCCACAGCCATGTGGACGACGCACGAACTTCCCGCTTAGAGCGGCCGAGTTACCCACAGGGATGCCGTCCGGCTGTCGTGCGATCATGGATGTTTGCCCTGCAAATGGCCGGAATAGACACGTTCATGACGGACATATCAACCGCTGGCACGACCGCTCGAA
>DATFMW010000152.1:0-2357 GCA_035266765.1 Gaiellaceae bacterium
CTGCTCCCGTTCAGCGCCGAGCGGCTCGTCCGCGCGGTCGCGGCCTGCCCGATCCCCGTCGTCTCCGCCGTCGGGCACGAGCAGGACACGCCGCTCTGCGACCTTGCCGCCGACGTTCGCGCCTCGACGCCGACGATGGCCGGGAAGCTCGTCGTCCCCGACGTCTCTGAGTTGTCCGGCCGGCTCGACCGCTCGCGCGTGGGCCTGGAACGCGGCGCGCGGCGCACGCTCGAGCGGAACGCGCAGCGGCTGGAGCGGAGCCTCGAGCGCCTGCGGTCGGCGCCTCGGCTCGCGCTCGAGCGGGAAGACCGGCGCGTCGAGCGTGCACGCGAGCGCCTTCGCCGGGCGCCCGCGCTAGCGATCGAGCGCAAGCGGGCGGCGCTCGAGACGACCGGCGGCCGATTCGCTTCGTTGTCCCCAATGGCAACACTGGGACGAGGGTACGCGATCGTCCGGACAGAAGACGGCGTGGTGTCCTCCTCGGAACAGGTGGCCGCCGGCGCCCGCGTCGACGTCACGCTCGCCGCGGGCGGCTTCGGGGCCCGCGTGGAGGACGTGACGTGAGCGAACCGGAGCCGACGTTCGAGCAGGCGCAGGCCGAGCTGGAGCTGATCGTCGAGCGGCTGGAACAGGGCCAGGCCCCTCTCGACGAGGCGCTCGCGCTCTGGGAGCGCGGCGAGGTGCTCTATGCGCTCTGCCGCGGCAAGCTCGACGCCGCGCAAGGCAGGGTCGAGGAGCTAGCCCGCCGCGTCGAGGACGCGCGCCCCGAGCCGGAGGCCTAGCGCGACGAGATCGGCCCGGACCCGCGCCGGCTCGCCTGAGAGCGCGACGGTCTCGACGCCCGGGAACGGCTCGGCCACGCGGCCGCCGAAGAGCACGCACGGCACGCCCGCCTCACCGCAGCGGCGCACGACCTCTGCCGGCGCCTTTCCCTCCCGGGTCGTCGCGTCGACCGTTCCCTCACCGGTGACGACGAGGTCGTAGCCGGCCGGCGCGAAGCCGACGAGGTCGAGGAGAGCGGGCGCGCCGGGCAGCAGCACGGCGCCGAGCGACGCGAGCGCCGCCCCGAGCCCGCCGGCCGCGCCGGAGCCGGGAAGCTCCGCGTACGGCGCGAGCGCCGCGTTCGCGCGCAGCCGGGCCTCGAGCTCCCCCACCTGCGCCGGCGTCGCGCCCTTCTGCGGCCCGTACAGGCGCGGCGCGTCGTAGAGCCTCGTCTGGACGTCGCAGAGGATGCGGGTCGGGCACGGCAGCGCGGCGAGCGCATCGAGGAGCCCGAGCCCGCCGTCCATGTTCGCGGTGCCGCCGAGCCCGACGACGAGCTCGCGTGGCCGCAGCGATCCGATCAGCTCCCCCAACCCGCGGCTCGACGCGGCCGCAACGTCGAGTCGCCCTGGATCGAGCGGGATCACCTCAGCCGCCTCGACGACCGTGCGGCCGCTCGTCTCCCGGAGCCGCGCGGCCCGCGACCGCCCGAAAGCGTCGCGCACCTCGACCTCGCGGATGCCGCCGCCCCAGGCGGCGTCGAGCGTTCCCTCCCCACCGTCGGCGACCGGACATTCGTCCACTGCGAGGCCTGCGCGCCGAAGCCCCTCGGCGAGCGCCGCGGCAGCATCCGCGGCGGCGAGCACGCCCTTCAGGCTCGCGGGTGCCGCAAGCGCCCTCAACCCGGCACGTGCGCGCGCTCGGGCCGCAACAACTCATTGGGCTCGTCGTCGCCCGTCGCCTGGTCGGCCTGGTCGGCCGTCGGCATCACCCTGAGCATCGCGAACGAGAGGCCCTCGCGCGCGAGGAAGAGCAGCCCAACCCCGATCCCGACCGATGCCTCGATCGCCTGCAGCCCGAACCCGTAGGCGATGCCGTTCCCGTAGGCAACCCCGTAGCCGACGAGCGCGGACGCGATCGCGACCTGGACGAGGCCGACGTTGCCCGGCCAGAACGGGAAGATCGTGACGACGTTCATCAGCAGGAGGACGACGCCCGCGGCCGGCAGCGGCGAGTGGATGTGGAAGGCGCGCATCGCCGTGTAGACGGCGAGGAGCTGGCAGAGCCAGCCGCAGATCTGGAAGAAGACCGCGATCCCGGCGCCGAGCGGCGTCCGCAGCACGGCGAGGCCTTCGCGCGCCATCGTCACCATCCGCCGGACGTGTCCGAGCCCGTCGAGCGGCCGCCCGTGGTGGTGGTGGCGGCGGGCGATCATGATCCCAACGGCGAAGAGGACGGTGCCGATCGCGATCGCCGCGGCGAGGCTCCCGAGCGCCCAGCCGGGGATCCCGGCAGTGAGCAGGACGTAGATCACGAGCAGCACGACCGGGACGATGTCGAAGACGCGGTGCGCGAACACCGTCCCGACGAGCGTG
>DATFMW010000153.1:0-6366 GCA_035266765.1 Gaiellaceae bacterium
GGCTGTGGCCCGGCGGCACGCCTCGAGCGTCTCGTCGGGGAGCGGGTTCCCGGTCGCACGGATCGCGGCGCCGCCGAGCAGCTGCTCCTCGAGGGAGACGTCGGGCGCGACGAGCTCGAGCGCGAGACGCGCCTCGCGGGCGACCTCGGGGCCGATCCCGTCGCCGGGCAGGATGACGACGTGCGGCGTCGCCGGTCGGCTAGCCGTCGGCAAGTGCGGCCTCCTCGGAGAGCGAGCGGCGCGGGCGGCCGCGCGGGCGCGGCTTGAAGCCGGCCGCGGCCATCGCTTCGTTCCAGCTCCCGAACACGCGGGCAACGGTCTGGCGGGAGGGGTGGTTCTCTCCCGCCTGGTCCCACTCGCTCGTGTACGGGGGTCTCGAGTGCTGCCGGTACCAGAGCGTGATCGCGTAGATCACGGTCTCCGGGGTCCAGCGGAAGCCCGTGCGCGGGCCGGTCCTCATCGTGCACCTCCTCCGGGTTGCAGTTGCCGGTCGAGCAGCTCCAGGATCGTGTCGACGTCCGGCTCCACCGCCGTCGGGGTGAGCCGGTCGGCGACGAGACCGGGCGTCTTGAGGCCGTCGCCGGTGACGAGCAGGACGACCCGGTCGGACTCGCCGAGCTCGCCGCGCCGTACGGCCTCGCGCAGCGCACCGAGTGTCACGGCCGGCGCCGTCTCGCCGAAGACGCCGGTCGTCTCCGCGAGCAGCAGCGCGTTCTCGACGATCTCGTCCTCGGGGACGGAGTGGATCATGCCGCCCGAGGCGCGGGCGGTTGCGACGGCGAGCTCGCCGTCGGCGGGGTTGCCGATCGCGAGCGAGCGGGCGATCGTGTCCGGCCGCACCGGCTTGACCTTGCCGCCGTTCGCGAACGCGGTCGCGACCGGCGAGCAGCCTTCCGCCTGGCCGCCGACGAGCCGCGGCTGCGTCCCCTCGACGAGCCCGAGCTCGAGCAGCTCGCCGAAGCCCTGGTGCACCTTCGTGAACATCGCACCCGAGGCGATCGGCGCCACGACCGCGTCGGGGAGCTCCCAGCCGAGCTGCTCCGCGATCTCGAACGCGAGCGTCTTCGAGCCCTCGGCGTAGTACGAGCGCAGGCCGACGTTGACGAACGCCCAGTCGAGCTCGAACGACAGCTCGACGCTGAGGCGCGAGCAGTCGTCGTACGTGCCGTCGACGGCGAGGATGCGGGCGCCGTAGACGCCGGTCGCGATCAGCTTCTCCGGCTCGAGGCTGGCGGGGCAGAGCACGACCGCCTCGAGCCCCTCCGCGGCCGCGCGCGCCGCGACGGCGTTCGCGAGGTTGCCGGTGGACGAGCACGAGAGCGTCGTCCGGCCGAGCTCCATCGCCTTCGCGGCGGCGACCGCAACGACGCGATCCTTGAACGAGTGCGTCGGGTTCGCCGTGTCGAGCTTCAGCCAGAGCTCGCCGAGGCCGAGCGCCTCCGCGAGGCGCTGCGCCTGGACGAGCGGTGTGAAGCCGGGCGGCAGCCGCTGCTCGGCCGGCGCGGCCACCGGCAGCAGCGGCGCGTAGCGCCAGATCGACAGCGGGCCGGCGGCGATCGACTCGCGGGTCACCGTCCGGCGCTGCTCGTCCCGGTCGTAGACCGGATCGAGCGGCCCGAAGCAGCGGGAACAGACCCCGATCGGGTCGAGGTCGTAGTGCGTCTCACAGACGCGGCACCGAAGCGCAGTGGCAGGCAAACCGTTACTCCTTTCGTCCTTCGCTCGACATCCCCCGAGCCCCGTGGGGCCCGGCCGGGCTTGGCACCTTGCGCGCGTCTCTGCGAGCAGGTTGCCGAGGCGTCATCGGGCCGGTTCCCTCAGCCTCTCTCGATGCGGAGCGGGACGAACCCGCCTCCGTGATCGCACTATACAAGTTGAAGGGACTCACGTGTCGCGATGTCCCTCGTTGGACAGGACGGCGCCCTCCGAGGCGGACGAGACGAGCGCCGCGTAGCGGGCAAGCACGCCGGTGCGGTAGCGCGGCTCCGGCTGGACGACCGCGGCGAGCCGGATCGCGAGCTCCTCCCCGGACAGGGCGACGCGCAGCTCGCGCGCCTCGACGTCGAGCTCGATCGTGTCGCCGTCGCGGAGCGCCGCGATCGGGCCTCCGCGCGCGGCCTCGGGCGCGACGTGGCCGACCATCAGCCCGTGCGTCGCACCCGAGAAGCGGCCGTCGGTGATCAGCGCCACCTCCTCGCCGAGCCCTTCGCCGACGATCGCCGCCGTGACGTGCAGCATCTCCCGCATGCCCGGCCCGCCGGCGGGGCCCTCGTAGCGGATCACGATCACCGAGCCGGCCTCGATCGTCCGCGCCTTGACCGCGGCGAAGCACTCCTCCTCGGAGTCGAAGACGCGCGCGGGGCCGGAGTGGAACAGCCGCTCGTGCCCGGCGAGCTTGACGACGCACCCCTCGGGCGCGAGGTTGCCGCGCAGGATCGCGAGCCCGCCGGTCTCCTTCAGCGGCCGCTCGATCGGGACGACGACCTCCTGGCCCGGCGTCTCGACCGCCGCGGCGGCGACCTCGGCGAGCGTGCGCCCGTCGACGGTGGCCGCGTCGCCGTGCACGAGCCCGGCCTTCACGAGCTCGCGGGCGACGAGGGCGACGCCCCCGGCCGCGTGCAGGTCGGTGGCGACGAAGCGGCCGCCCGGCTTGATGTCGGCGACGACGGGCGTGCGCGACGCGATCGCGTCGAACTCGTCGATCGTCAGCGGGATCCCGAGCTCGCGCGCGATCGCGAGCAGGTGGAGGACGCCGTTCGTCGAGCCGCCCGTGGCGGCGACCGAGGCGACCGCGTTCTCGATCGCATCGCGGGTGAGGATCTGCGACGGGCGGACGTCGTCGTGGACGAGACGCATCGCGATCTTGCCGGCCTCGTAGGCGGCGTCGCGCTTTGCCGGGTCGGTGGCCGGCACGCTGTTCAGCCCGACCGGCCCGATGCCGAGGAAGTCGATGGCCATGGCCATCGTGTTCGCGGTGAACTGGCCGCCGCACGCGCCGGCGCCCGGGCAGGCGACGCCCTCGAGCTCGTGCACGTCCTCATGGCTCATCTTCCCGGCCGCGGCGGCGCCGACCGCCTCGAAGACGTCCTGGATCGTCACGTCGCGGTCGCGGAAGCGCCCGGGCGCGATCGAGCCGTTGTAGAGGACGAGCCCCGGCACGTCGAGCCGGGCGAGCGCCATCACGGCGGCGGGGATCGTCTTGTCGCAGCCGACGAGGCAGATGAGCCCATCGAGCAGGTGCCCGCGGACGACGAGCTCGATCGAGTCGGCGATCGTCTCGCGCGAGACGAGCGACGCGCGCATCCCCTCGGTGCCCATCGAGACACCGTCCGAGACGGCGATCGTGTTGAACTCGACCGGCGTGCCACCCGCCTCCAGGATGCCGCGACGCACGTGGCGGGCGAGCTCGCGCTGGTTCCAGTTGCACGGCATCGTCTCGATCCACGTCGTCGCGATGCCGACGAGCGGACGCGCGAGCGCCTCGTCGTCGAGCCCGATCCCTTTCAGCATCGCGCGGGCGGGCGCCCGGTCGACGCCGTCGGTGAGGGCGGCGCTGTGGCGCTTGCCGGGGTCGGTCGGAAGGGAGTACGGATCGGTCATAGGGGTCCAGCTCCTGAGGTCGCGACTGGCAGATGCATGACGTCGTGTCCCGGAAAGCGGGCGCTGAGCGCGGCGACGACGGACGCGACGCTGTCCGGATCGGCCCAGACGACGACGGTCGGGCCCGACCCGGAGAGGGTCGCGCCGAGCGCCCCGACCGGCAGGTCGGCCCGGATCGCCTCGAGATGGGGCGCGTGGACGCCGCGGTACGGCTCGTGCAGCCGGTCGGCGGCGCTCGCGGCGAAGAGCGTCGGGTCGCCCGAAGCGAGCGCGGCGCCGAGCAGCGCGGCGCGGCCGGCGCTGAACGCAGCGTCGGCGAACGGCAGCGACTCGGGCAGCGAGGCCCGCGACGCGGCGGTGTTCACGCGCCCCTGGGGGACGACCGCGACAGGAGCCGCCGGCAGGCCGTCGGCGATCCGGGCGATCCGCCCCTCCCAGGTGAGGCAGACGCCGCCGGCAAGCGCTGCGGCGAGGTTGTCGGCGTGGCCCTCGAGGTCGAGTCCCAGGGCGAGCAGCGTGTCGGCGTCGGGCTCCTCGCCGGTCGCGAGCGCGCCCGCGACGAGGCCGAGCGCGACGACTGCCGCACTCGAGCCGAGCCCGCGCTCGCGCGGGATCCGGTCGGTGAAGCGGAACGAGCGTCCCGCCGGCGAGGCGAGGCGGGCGAACGCGCGCACGCCGAGGTGGCTCTCGTCCACGGGCTCGTCACCGTCGGTGACCTCGAGCTCGTTCCAGAGCTCGAGCGCGACCGCGGCCACGTCGAAGCCGGCGCCGAGGTTCGCCGAGCTGGCGGGCGCCCTGACGTGGATCGGCGTCATCCCATGGCCCTCTCGACCGCGTCGGGATCCTTCAGCCCGTGCCCGGTGATCACGCAGACGACCCGCGACCCCGGCTCCGGCCGCGACGCCTCGACCGCTGCGATGCCGGCCGCGCTCGCCGGCTCGCAGAAGAGCCCTTCCTCCCGCACGAGCGTCTTCCAGGCGTGCTCGAGCTGCTCCTCCGCGAGCGTGACGACGCTTCCGCCGGACCGTTCGAGCACCTTGTCGACCTCGGCCCGGTGCACGGGCTCGACGATCCGGATCGCCGAGGCGAACGTGTCGCGGCGCCGGGCCGCCTCGCCGAGCAGGAACCGCGGCAGCCGTTCGCCGAAGCCGAGCCCGGTGAAGCCCTGGGCGTAGGCGACGGTGTTGCCGCCGCCGCCGAAGGGCAGCGCGAGGACGTCGGGGAGGCCGCCGAGCTGCTCCACGACCTCGGCGGCGGCGCCGCTCTGGCCCTCGATGCGGTCGGGGTTGATCGAGTTGACGTTGACGAAACCTTCCTGGGCCGCGAGCCGCCTCGCCTCGCGGTGCGCGTCGTCGAACGAGCCGTCGACCTCGCGGATCTCGCCGCCGGCCGCCCTCACCTGGGCGACCTTGCCGCGGGCCGCACCGCCGCGAGCCGTGAGGACGACCGCGTGCAGCCCGGCCCGGGCGGCGTACGCCGCCGCCGACGCGGCCGTGTTGCCGGTCGACGCGCAGACGATGCCGGTCGCGCCGGCCTCGAGCGCCCGCGTGACGGCGACCGCCATCCCCCGGTCCTTGAACGAGCCGGTCGGGTTCGCGCCGTCCCACTTGAGCCACAGCTCGACGCCGAGCTGCTCCGACAGCCTCGGCGCGGCGAGCAACGGCGTTCCGCCCTCTCCCAGGGTGACGGTCATAGCCCGCGCTCCGAGATCACCGGCATCACGAACGGGCGGCGCAGCATCTCGGGGAAGGTCGCCACCTCGGCGATCGCCGCCCCCACGGCCCCGCTGGGCGCCTCGTGCAGGACGAGGTCGAGCGTCGCCTCGCCGTCGCCGAGGTGCTGCACGAGCTGGGCGACGGAGATGTCGTGCGCGGCGAGCCGGCTCGTGACGTGTGCGAGCACGCCCGGCCGGTCGGCGACCTCGAGATGAACGTAGAACGGCGAGCGCCACGCGCCCGGGTCGAGCCGCGGCAGCTCACGCCAGCACGCGTCGTTCTGGAGGAACCCGGTGCCCCCGGTGCCGACGACGCTGACGAGATCCGCGACGACGGCAGTGGCCGTCTCGATCCCGCCCGCGCCCGGGCCTTCGAGCGTGATCTCCCGGATCGAGTCGCCCTGGAGCATGACCGCGTTGAAGGCGCCGTCCACCGAGGCGAGCGTGTGCGCGCGGTCGACGAACGCCGGCTGCACGCGCACGTCGACGCTGCCGTCGACGAGCGCGGCGATCCCGACGAGCCGGATCACCATCCCGAGCTCGGCCGCCGCGGCGACGTGGCTCGGCTCGATCTCCTCGATCCCGCGCCGCTCCACCTCGTCCGGGCCGACACGCGAGCCGAACGCGACCGTGGCGAGGATCGCCATCTTCGCCGCCGCGTCCGCCCCGTTCACGTCGTCGGTCGGGTCGGCCTCCGCGTAGCCGAGCGCCTGCGCCTCCGCTAGCGCCTCGGCGTACGTGCCGCCCGCCTCCATGCGCGAGAGGACGAAGTTCGTCGTGCCGTTCACGATCCCGAGCACCCGGTGCACGTTCGAGACGACGAGCGACTCGCGCAGCACCTTCACGACCGGGATCGCCGCGCAGACGGAAGCCTCGAAGCGGAGCTGGACGCCCGCGTCCGAGGCGGTCGCGAAGAGCTCCGCGCCGTGACGGGCGACGAGCTGCTTGTTCGCGGAGACGACCGGCTTGCCGGCGCGCAACAACTCGCGGACGTAGCCTCCCGCCGGCTCGAGCCCGCCCATCACCTCGGCGACGACGGTCACCGCCGGGTC
>DATFMW010000154.1:0-2742 GCA_035266765.1 Gaiellaceae bacterium
CGGCCGGGAGCTCGTGCTCGAGGCGGTCGCCGATCGGCTCGAGCTCGAGGTGACCGACGAGGCCGTAGAGACACTCGTCCGCGAGCAGGCCGACGCGATGGGCGAAGACCCCGAGCAGGCGGTCGCGCAGCTTCGCGAGGGCGACCGGTTCGAGACGCTCCGTGAGGACATGCGCCTCCGCGACGCGCTCGACCGCGTCTCCGCCGAGGTGAAGCGGATCCCGCGCGACCTCGCCGAGGCGCGCGAGGCAATCTGGACGCCCGAAAAGGAAAAGCGACCCGCCGAGACGAAACTCTGGACCCCAGGCAGCGAAGGAGCCACATGAACACCCCGTCCAATCTCGTCATCCCGTCCGTCATCGAGCAGACCTCGCGCGGCGAGCGCTTCTTCGACATCTACTCGCGGCTTCTGAACGAGCGGATCATCTTCCTCGGGACGCCGATCGACGACCAGGTCGCGAACCTCATCGTCGCGCAGATGATCCATCTCGAGTCCGAGGACCCGGACAAGGACATCAACATCTACATCAACTCGCCGGGCGGCTCCGTGTACTCGGGTCTCGCGATCTACGACACGATGCAGTTCATCCGGCCGGACGTCGCGACCACGTGTGTCGGGATCGCGATGTCGATGGGCGCGCTGCTGCTTGCAGCCGGCACGGAGGGAAAACGGACGGCGCTGCCGAATGCCAAGATCCTGATCCACCAGGTGTCCGGCGGGTTCCAGGGGCAGGGCACGGATATTGAGATTCAGGCACGCGAGACGATTAACCTCAAGCGCGGCTTGGAGGAGATCATCGCCAAGCACACAAATCAGCCGACGGAGAAGATCTCGAAGGACATGGAGCGCGACTACTACATGACGGCCGAAGAGGCTCACGCCTACGGAATCGTCGACAACGTGATCGCGCACCGCTAAGGCACGTCGGTAGACGAAACGCTCGATCCGAGGTACAAGGAGAAGCGGTGGCCCGGGCAAGTGATGGCAACGAGCAGCTGCTCTGCAGCTTCTGCGGGAAGAGCCAGCGGCAGGTCAAGAAGCTGATCGCCGGCCCCGGCGTCTACATCTGCGACGAATGCATCGATCTCTGCAACGAGATCATCGACGAGGAGCTCACCGCTCCGACGCAGCTCGATCTCGACAACCTCCCGAAGCCGCGCGACATCTACACGGTGCTGAACGACTACGTCGTCTCGCAGGAGGAGGCGAAGCGGACGCTGTCGGTGGCGGTCTACAACCACTACAAGCGCGTCCAGATGGGTGTCGACGAGAACGAGGTCGAGCTCCAGAAGTCGAACATCCTGCTGCTCGGCCCGACCGGCTGCGGCAAGACGCTGCTCGCGCAGACGCTCGCGCGGATCCTCAACGTCCCGTTCGCGATCGCGGACGCGACCGCGCTCACGGAGGCCGGCTACGTCGGCGAGGACGTCGAGAACATCCTCCTGAAGCTGATCCAGGCCGCCGACTTCGACATCAAGAAGGCCGAGACCGGGATCATCTACATCGACGAGGTCGACAAGATCGCGCGCAAGGCGGACAACCCGTCGATCACGCGCGACGTGTCGGGCGAGGGCGTCCAGCAGGCGCTCCTGAAGATCCTCGAGGGGACGGTCGCGTCGGTGCCGCCGCAGGGCGGGCGCAAGCACCCGCACCAGGAGTTCCTCTCGATCGACACGACGAACATCCTCTTCATCTGCGGCGGCGCGTTCGCCGGGCTCGACAAGATCATCGCGCGGCGGATCGGCAAGAACGCCGTCGGCTTCGGCGCCGAGGTGCGCTCGAAGCACTCCGTCGAGGCGTCGGAGCTGCTCGCCCAGGTGATGCCGGAGGATCTCCTGAACTTCGGCCTGATCCCCGAGTTCATCGGCCGTCTGCCGGTCATCTCCGCCGTGCACCAGCTCCGGCGGGAGGACCTCGTCCAGATCCTCACGGAGCCGAAGAACGCGCTCGTCCGCCAGTACCAGCGCTTCTTCGGCTACGACGGGATCGAGCTCGTCTTCACCGACGACTCGCTGTGGGAGATCTCCGACAAGGCGCTCGACCGCGAGACCGGCGCCCGGGGCCTCCGCTCGATCATCGAGGGCGCGCTGCTCGACGTCATGTTCGAGCTGCCTTCGCGGCGCGACGTCACCAAGTGCGTGATCACGAAGGAGTGCATCGCGCAGGGGATCCGCCCGACGCTCGTGACGAGTGCCGGGACGTACGTCGACGACGAGCCCGACGAGCCCGTCGAGCAGACGGCGTAGCCCCGTCCCTCAGACCATCGTGCGCCTGCGGCCCACGATCGCGGCGTCCGGCCTGCGCCAGAGTCCGACGCTGACCTCGTAGCCCTTCACCGTCGGCCGCGCCGCCGGCCGGTAGGTGCGGTCGACGGCTCGCCGCACGAGCTCCGCGAGGGGGAGTCCCGTGCGCCTCGACTCCTCGAGGAGGAACGCGTGCTGGCGGTCTGTCAAGACGATCTGCGTTCGTCTGCTCATCGGCTGCGCCGGTGGATGTCGACGCCGATGTAGGTGTACACCGCCGCCGGTTACGAAAGCGTCGCGACTCCGTCGCGGATTTGACTTCCGTGCGACCGCGTCGTATAAGACCTGAATCACCTCTCAGGTTTGACCTGGGTCATAGATCTTCGGCATCTCTCGCGGGAGGGCAGACCATGCAGGGAATTGGCTGGAAACGGGCGCTCGCCGTCATCGCCGCGGTCGCGGCAGTCGGGACGCTTGCGGCAACGGCGCAGGCGCGTAC
>DATFMW010000155.1:0-6260 GCA_035266765.1 Gaiellaceae bacterium
GCACGGCTCGATCACGGGCCTCTACACGGTGCTCGTCGAGGGCGACGACATGAACGAGCCCGTTGCCGACCACGCCCGAGCGATCCTCGACGGGCACTGCGTGCTCAGCCGCTCACTCGCGCATCGCGGCCACTATCCGGCGATCGACGTGCTCGAGTCGGTCTCGCGCCTCGCGACCGAGATCACGAGCGACGAGGTACGCGAGGCGGCCACGACGCTGCGCGAGACGCTCGCCGTCCACCGCGCGAAGGAGGACCTGATCTCGATCGGCGCGTACTCGGCCGGCACCGACCCGCGCGTCGACTACGCGATCGCGAAGCTACCCGAGCTGCAGGCGTTCCTCCGCCAGGGCGTCGACGAGGCGGCCGACGCCGAGCTCACCGACGCGCAGCTCGTCGAGCTGATGGCGGACGCCTCGGTCACGGCCTGATCGGCTACGCGTAGACGTCGATGTGGCGCCGCGGCACTGCTGCCGCCGGCGGTGCGGACGCAGCAGCGGGAGGAGCGGTCCGCCGGCCGATCCGGCGGTAAGCCTCGACCACGGCGGCGAGCTCGCCGCCGGCGCGGGCCGTCGGGTTCGCATCCGGGTGGTAGCGGCGCACGAGCGTGCGGAACGCCTGCCGGATGTCCTTGGCCGACGCGGTCGGCGCGAGGCCGAGCACGCGGTAGTACTGGGATACATCGGCCGCACCGGAGTTCACATGCCCTATCACGTTCCAAATGATAGTCCGGAAACCGTATTCCGCTACCCCTTCCGGGTGACCTCAGGTCGGCGGGGCCCGTGCCGATTACGGGGCTGCCCAATTCGACCCCGGAGGGGCCATGTCGACCGTTCTCTCAGAGCGCCCGCAGCAGCTCGTCGTCTTCTCGCTCGGCGCCGAGGAGTACGCGCTCCCGATCACGCAGGTGCAGGAGATCATCCGCTACACCGAGCCGCGCGCGGTCGCATCCAGGGCGCCGTGGATCAAGGGCGTGATCAGCCTGCGCGGCAAGATCGTCCCGGTCTGCGACCTCGCCGCACGCCTCGGTCTCGAGGCCGAGCTCACCGCGGACGCGAAGATCGTGATCGTCGAGACCGGCGGCGGCACCGCGGGCGTGATCGTCGACGACGTCGACGAGGTGCTCACCGTCGATGCATCGAGCCTCGACGCCGTCCCTGCCGCGGGCGCCGACGTGATCGACGCGGTCGCGAAGATCGACGACCGTCTCGTCGTCCTGCTCAACCCCGCGGGAATCTTCTCCGGGTTCACCTTCGCGGTCTGACGAGAGCCCGTGGAAGCGCCGACACCTCTGCGCGTCGTCATCGCCGACGACTCCGCCTTCATCCGCCGCCTGCTCGCCGACTCGCTCGAGCGCAGCGGCTTCTCGGTCGTCGCGACAGCGGAGGACGGAGACCAGGCGCTCGCAGCGTGCCGCTCGCTGCGCCCCGACGTGCTGACGCTCGACCTCGCCATGCCCGGTCTCGACGGGATCGGCGTCCTGCGCGCACTGCGCGACGAGGAGCTGCCCGTCCCTGTCCTCGTGGTCTCCGCGTTCTCTCTCGCCCACGGCGCACGCGCGGTCGACGCGCTCGCCGAGGGCGCTGTCGACCTCGTCCCGAAGCCCGGGCCAGGTGACCGGTTCCACACGTTCCTTGCGGAGCTGGAGGAGAAGGTCCGCCTCGCCGCCGGCTCGCAGCCCCGGTACCCCTCCCCCACCGGCCTCTCGGCAGCGACGAACGGGAACGGCCACAGCCGGTCGGCACGCGCGCGCACGGTCGTGATCGCGTCCTCGACCGGCGGCCCCCGCGCCCTCGCCGAGCTGCTGCCGAAGCTGCCGTCGCCGCTCGGCACCGGCACGGTGATCGTCCAGCACATGCCCGCCGGCTTCACGGGCTCGCTCGCCGAGCGCCTCGACCGGGCCTCGTCCCTGTCGGTGCGGGAGGCGCGGCCCGGCGACGGGCTCGACGCGCACACGGTGCTCGTCGCCCCCGGCGGCCACCATCTGCGGCTCCTGCCCGGCGGCGCCGCGACGCTGAGCGACGAGCCGACGATCGGCGGCCTCCGGCCGCGCGCCGACCTCACGATCGGCGACGCGGCGCGCGTCTACGGCCGGGATCTGCTCCTCGTCGTCCTCACCGGCATGGGCAAGGACGGGCTCGAGGGCGCCCACGAGGTGCACGCGAACGGCGGGCGCATCCTCGCCGAGGCCGAGTCGAGCTGCACCGTCTACGGGATGCCGCGCGCGATCGTCGAAGCCGGCCTCGCGGACGGCGTCTACGACCTCTCGGCCCTGCCCGCGGCGATCGCGCTGGAGGCGGGCGCGTGAGCACCGCCGTTCACGGGTACGACGAGTACGTCGACTTCTGCGAGGGCGTCCGCCGGATCGCCGGCATCGACCTGCTCCAGTACAGGCGCGGCCAGATGGAGCGCCGCCTGCGCACGCTCGCCGAGCGGCGCGGGTTCGCGCCGCTCGCGGACTACCTCGCGGTGCTCGGCCGGGACACCGAGGAGCTCGACCGGTTCCTCGACCGCGTCACGATCAACGTCTCGCAGCTCTGGCGCAACCCCGAGCAGTGGGACGTCGTCGGCCGCGAGGTCGTGCCGGAGCTCGCGGCGACCCGGCGGATCCGCGTCTGGAGCGCGGGCTGCTCGTACGGAGCCGAGAGCTACACCGCCGCCGCCATCTGTCTCGAGAACGCTCCGCACGCGCGCATCGAGGTCCACGGCACCGACATCGACCCGCGCATGATCGAGCGCGCCCCGGCCGGGCTCTTCTCCGAGGACGACGCGCGCTCGGTGCCGGCCGCCTCGCTCGAGCGCTGGTTCGAGCCGATCGCCGGAGGCTTCAGGGCGAACGAGGAGCTGCGCGGGGCGGTCTCGTTCCACGTCGGCAACCTGCTGTCGATGCGCGTCCCCGCCGGCGCCTACGACCTCGTGCTCTGCCGGAACGTCGTCATCTACTTCACCGAAGGCGTCCGCAACGACCTGCACCGCCGGCTCGCCGCCGCCCTCCGCCCCGGCGGCTACCTGCTCGTCGGCTCGACCGAGCGCGTCTCGTCGCCCTCCGAGCTCGGGCTGGCGCTCGGCCACCCCTTCATCTACCGGAGGGCGTGATGGACGCCAACGAGTACCTGCCGATGTTCCTCGCGGAGAGCCGCGAGCACCTTCAGGAGCTGAACCTCGCCGTCGTCCGGGTGGAGGAGGCGCCCGACGACGTCGAGACCGTCGGCGAGATCTTCAGGATCGCGCACTCGCTCAAGGGGATGAGCGCGACGATGGGCTTCGAGCGGATCGCGGCGCTGACGCATGCGATGGAAGACGTCTTCGAGCTGCTCCGGCAGCGGCGCGGCGGCCTCGAGCGCAAGGCGGTCGACGTCCTGCTCGAGTGCCTCGACACGCTCGACGAGACGCTCGAGACGATCGCCGTCGACGCCGAGGAGCGGCTCGACGAGGCCCCGCTCGTCGCAAAGCTGAAGGCGCTCGTCCGTGAGCCCGCGCCCCAGCCGCCCGCCGCGCAGCCGGTCGAGCTCGAGGCCGTACCGGCGGCGATCGACGGCCGCCCCGTCCTCCACGCCGTCCTCGAGCTCGACGCGAATGCGCTGATGCCGTCGGTGCGCGCGTACATGGCGCTCGTCGCCCTCTCCGACCACGGCGAGATCGTCGCCTCGGTGCCGACCGAGGAGACCGTCGAGCAGTTCGACGGCCGCGTCGTCGAGGTCTGGCTCGCCACCGACCACGAGACCGATGCGATCGAGGCCGCCGCGCTCGACGTCCCCGACGTCGCGAGCGCGACCGTCGAGGAGCCGGGCGCCACCGTCGCGACGACCGTCGTGAAGGCGAAACCGAGCACGGCGGCAAGCCAGACCGCGCCGCGGCACCGCTCGCCGGTGACGAGCACGGTGCGCGTCGACGCGGAACGGCTCGACCAGCTCATGCACCTGATGGGCGAGCTCGTCATCCACCGCACCCACGCCGAGTCGCTCGCGAGCCGGGCGAGCACCCCCGGCCTCCAGCAGGCGATGCAGGACCTGGCGCGCACGTCGCAGGCGCTCCAGACGATGGTGATGCAGGTGCGCATGATCCCGGTCGAGGCCGTCTTCCTGCGCCTCCCGCGGCTCGTCCGCGACCTCTCGGCACGGCTCGACAAGAAGGTCGAGCTCGTCCTCTCCGGCTCGGACACCGAGCTCGACCGCACCGTCGTCGACGCGCTCGGCGACCCGCTCGTCCACCTCGTCCGGAACGCGCTCGACCACGGCCTCGAGCCGCCCGAGCAGCGAGCGGCAGCGAGCAAGGAGCCCGCCGGCACGCTCGAGATCTCGGCCCACCACGCGGGCGGGAGCGTGCTCATCACCGTCAGCGACGACGGACGCGGGGTCGACCCGGCGGCGGTCGCGCGCAAGGCCGCCGAACGCGGACTGATCCCGGCCGACGCGGTCAGCTCGATCGACGTCCCGCGTGCCGTGGAGCTGCTCTTCACGCCCGGCTTCTCGACCTCCGAGCAGACGAGCGACGTCTCCGGACGGGGCGTCGGCATGGACGCCGTCCGGGCGACGATCCGCAAGCTGGGCGGCGAGGTGCTCGTCCAGTCCGAGCCCGGCACCGGCACGATCGCCCAGATCCGCCTGCCGCTGACGCTCGCGATCGTCGTCGCCCTCGTCGTCGAGTCGCGAGGCGTCCCGTTCGGGATCCAGCTCGACCGGGTGGAACGCACCCTGAAGCTCGACGACTACCCGGTGCGATCGGTCGCCGGGCAGCGGATGCTCGTCCTGCGGGACGGTGTCCTCCCGGTCGTCGACCTGGCCGCCTCGCTCGGCCACGGCCCGTCCGCGACGGCGCGGCACGCCGTGATCGTTCGCGGCGGAGACCGGCGGCTCGCGCTCGCGGTCGAGCTGCTCGTCGGCCAGCAAGAGCTCGTCACCCGCCCGCTGCCGCAAGAGCTCGCCGGCGAGAGCGGGGTCACGAGCGGGGCCGTCCTTCCCAACGGCCAGATCGCTCTCATCGTCGATTGCGATGCCATCGCCAGCCGGGCGAGCGGTAACGCGGTTTCAATCCCTGCGGCCGCGTAAAGGAGGCCCTCTATGAAGACGATGTACTCCGACCAGCAACTCGACGCCCTCCGCGAGCTGGCGAACATCGGCTCGGGCACCGCCGCGACCGCCCTCTCGAAGCTCGTCGGCCGGACGATCGACGTGTCCGTGCCGACCGCGCTCGCACTCCCGCTCGCCGACGCGATCGACGCGGTCGGCGCGCCGGAGGAGACCGTCACTGCGGTCGTGATGCCGATCTCCGGCGACCTCGGGGCGATCGTCCTGCTTCTCTTCCCGCCCGCGGACGCCGAGGTGCTCTGCAGGCTGCTCGGAGTCGAGGCCGACAGCGAGGTCGGCCGCTCGGCGCTCGGCGAGATCGGCAACATCCTCGGCTCGGCCTACGTCGGCGCGCTCGGCGTGATGACGGGGCTCGCGCTCGAGCCGAGCCCGCCGGAGTCCACGACCGACATGCTCGGCGCGATCGTCGCCACGGTACTCGCGAACGGCGCCGAGGAGACCGATGTCGCGTTCGTGCTCGACTCCAACCTCGACGTCGAGGGCGCCGAGTGCTCGCTCTCCTTCATGCTCGTCCCGAGCCGCGCCGGCGTCGGCGCGGTGCTCGCCGGGCTGGGGCTCGCCGGGTGAGAGCGGGGGCTCCGGAGGCGATGGTGCGCATGGGCGAGCTGTTCGTGTCGGGTAACGCGGGCCACGTGCTCGCGTCGATCGGGCTCGGCTCGTGCATCGGGCTCGTGCTCGTCGAGGCCAAACGGCCGTTCGCGGGGCTCGCGCACATCATGCTGCCGACCTCGAACGGCGACCTCGCGGCTCCCATCGGCAAGTTCGCCGACCGGGCCGTGCCGGAGCTGATCGACCAGCTGGGGGCGATCGGCGCCGCTGCCGCGCGCCTGGAGGCCGTGCTCGTCGGCGGCGCGCGCATGTTCTCGTTCGACTCCTCGCCGAGCCTCGACATCGGGCGCCGCAACGAAGAGGCCACGCGGGCCGCGCTCGACCGCGCCGGAATCGCCGTGCGCGCCGCCGCGACCGGCGGCACGAAAGGCCGCACGGTGCGCGTGCGTGTCGGCACCGGGGTCGTCACCGTGAAGGAGCCCGGCACCGCCGAGGTCGAGCTCTTTACTCCCACGCCGACCGGACAGGAGAAGCCGAGATGAACGATGTCCTCACCCCGGATCAGATCGCGGACCTCGTCGCCGCGGCGAAAGACGGCGCGATCCCGGAGCCGGCTCACCGGACC
>DATFMW010000156.1:0-2556 GCA_035266765.1 Gaiellaceae bacterium
GCTGATCGGCTACCGACAGCGCAACGGGAAGCTCGTCGAGGACAGCGAGCGCAACATCTCACGGCAGCGGACGCAGATCGGGATGGTCTTCCAGCGCTTCAACCTCTTCCCGCACAAGACCGCGCTCGAGAACGTCACCGAGGCACCGATCCACGTGCTCGGCGTGCCCGCGAAGCAGGCTGTCGACGAGGCGCGCGTCCTGCTCACGCGCGTCGGGCTCGGCGACAAGCACGACACGTATCCGGGCAAGCTCTCCGGCGGCCAGCAGCAGCGGGTCGCGATCGCGCGGGCGCTCGCGATGAAGCCGGCGCTGATGCTCTTCGACGAGCCGACGAGCGCACTCGACCCGGAGGTGATCGGCGAGGTCCTCACGGTGATGGAAGAGCTCGCCCACGAGGGGATGACGATGATCGTCGTCACCCACGAGATGGGCTTCGCGCGGGAGGCCGCGGACCGCGTCGTGATGATGGACGACGGCCTGATCATCGAGGAGGGAACGCCCGAGCACTTCTTCACGGCGCCCGACCACGAGCGCACCCGGCAGTTCCTCTCGAAGATCCTCTAGCGCCCGGCTCACGACCCGGCTCGTTGCAGCGACGTGCCGCAACGGTTGTAGCGGGTACCGATATGTTGCAGCGGATACCTGGAAACTGGCAGAGTTCTAGGCAACCTACAGAGGGGACGAAGATTGGCTCGAGTCGCCTTCGAAGAGGTCACAAAGGTGTACGCCGACGGCACGAAAGCCGTCGAGGGGCTCGACTTGGAGGTTGCCGACGGGGAGTTCATGGTGCTCGTCGGCCCGTCCGGTTGCGGTAAGACGACCGCGCTCCGGATGGTCGCCGGACTCGAGGAGATCTCCGGCGGCCTCGTGCGAATCGGCGATCGCGTCGTCAACCACGTGCCCTCGCGCGACCGCGACATCGCGATGGTCTTCCAGAGCTACGCGCTCTACCCGCACCTCTCGGTCTACGACAACATCGCGTTCGGGCTGAAGATCAAGAAGGTGCCGAAGGAGGAGATCGAGCGCCGCGTCGACGACGCCGCCCGGATCCTCGGCCTCGGCCCGTTCCTGAAGCGCAAGCCGCGCGCGCTCTCCGGCGGCCAGCGCCAGCGCGTGGCGATGGGCCGCGCGATCGTGCGCGAGCCGGCGGCGTTCCTCATGGACGAGCCGCTCTCGAACCTCGACGCGAAGCTGCGCGTGCAGATGCGCGCCGAGATCGCGGGCATCCAGCACACGCTCGGCGTGACGACGATCTACGTCACGCACGACCAGACCGAGGCGATGACGATGGGCGACCGCGTCGCCGTCATGCGCAAGGGTGAGCTGCAGCAGGTCGACGACCCGCAGACGCTCTACGACCACCCGGTCAACCTCTTCGTGGGCGGCTTCATCGGCAGCCCGGCGATGAACATGCTCGAGGCGACGCTCGAGTCGCACAACGGCGGCTACACCGCGAAGGTCGGCGAGCAGAGGGTCTCGATCGACGCGGAGACGCTGCAGCGGCGGCCCGATCTGGCCGGGTACACCGGCCGCCCCGTCGTGCTCGGCATCCGCCCGGAGGACCTCGAGGACGCCACGCTCGCAACCGACACCCCGGCCGACCAACGCCTGACCGGCCAGACGGAGCTGACCGAGGCGCTCGGCGCCGAGATCATGGTGCACCTCACGATCAAGGCGCGACCGGCCATCACCGACGACGTCCGCGAGCTGGCGCAGGACGTCGGCGACGAGCGCCGGTTGGCCGAGCAGGGCGACGCCGAGTCGACGACGATCGTCGGCCGCTTTGCACCGCGGTCGCGTGTCCGGCCGGGCCAGCCGGTTGAGGTCGCCGTGGACACCCGCTCGCTGCACTTCTTCGACCCGGACACCGGGCTCGGCATCTACGACCAGACAGCAACGAAAGGAGCCGCATCGTGAGATCCCGCTTGATCCGCGGCCTTGGCATCGCAGCACTCATCGTCCCGCTGGCCGCCTTCGCGGCCGGCAGCGGTAGTGCCGCCAGAAACGGCGCTGCAGGCGCCCAGAAGGCGCAGACGCACGCGGCCGTGTCCGGCACGGTCACGTTCGACGGCATCTGGACGGGCGCCGAGGCGAAGGCGTTCAGAAAGGTGATCGCGGCCTTCAACAAGGTCTACCCGAACGTCAAGATCAACTACAAGCCGGTCGGCAACAACGTCCCGACCGTGCTCGCCACCGCGATCGCCGGCGGCCATCCGCCCGACATGGCTGACATCGCCCAGCCGGGCCTCGTCAAGCAGTTCGCCGACCAGGGCCACCTGAAGCCGATCACGTACGCGAAGCCGGTGATCGCCAAGAACTTCGCGCCCGCGTGGCAGCAGCTCGGCACCTACAACGGCAAGCTGTACGCGCTCGTCTTCAAGGCGGCCAACAAGTCGATCCTCTGGTACAACGTTCCGGCCTTCAAGGCGGCGGGGGTGACGGCTCCGAAGACCTGGGCGCAGATGCTCAAGGCCGCCAAGACGCTCAGGGCATCGGGCACCCCGGCGTACTCGATCGGCGGCGCGGACGGCTGGACGCTCACCGACCTGTTCGAG
>DATFMW010000157.1:0-2660 GCA_035266765.1 Gaiellaceae bacterium
GTGCGAGAGGCCGCCGCCTCCGTCGTGGAGAGCGTCCGGGCCGGCGGCGGCCCGGCGTTCGTCGAGGCGCGGACGTACCGCTTCGTCGGCCACTCCCGCTCCGATCCCGGCAAGTACAGGCCCGACGGCGAGCTCGACCGCTGGCGCGAGCGCGACCCGCTCGGGGTCGCCGCCACGCGGCTGCGCGACCTCGGCGTCGCCGACGACGCGGTCGCGGCGGTCGCCGCCCAGGTCGAGGCCGAGCTCGACGCCGCCGAGGCCGCGGCGCTCGCCGCACCGTTCCCCGAGCCGTCGCTGCTGTCGGAGTTCAGCGGCCCGTGAGCGATCGCAGTCTCTCGTGACCGACGTCGTCCCCCAGCAGAGCACGGAGCCGGCGCGGTCGACGCAGCTCGGCGCGCGGCTGCGCGAGCAGCGGGTTGAGCGGGGCCTCAGCCTGCGCGAGCTCGCGCGACGCCTCGAGGTCTCGCCGAGCCTCGTCTCGCAGATCGAGACCGGCAAGGTGCAGCCGTCCGTGCGGACGCTCTACGCGATGGCGGGCGAGCTTGGGATCTCGCTCGACGACGTTTTCCCGACCGACGCGCAGCCCGGCCGCTCCGACGCCGGCGCCCGCCTCGCGTCGAGCCGGCCGATCGTGGAGGCCGCGCCCGACGACGGCGGCGGCATCGTCCAGCGTGCCGGCACGCGGAAGCTCGTCGAGCTCGAGACCGGTGTCCGCTGGGAGCGGCTGACGACGCGCAACGACCGCGAGGTCGAGTTCCTCCACACGGTGTACCCGCCCGGCAGCGAGTCGAGCCCGGCCGACGCCCTCGTCCGCCACAACGGGCGCGAGTTCGGCACGGTGCTCAGCGGCCGCCTGAACGTGACCGTCGGCTTCGAGGATCACGTGCTCGAACCCGGCGACAGCATCTTCTTCCCGTCGACCGTTCCGCACCGGCTCCACAACGACGGTGACGAGGTGGTCACGGCGATCTGGGTCGTGCTCGGTCGCCAGGGTGACTGAACGAATCGTTCAGTGTTCCTTGACACGTGACCCCGCAATCTCTTAACGTCACCCCGATTCGTTCCGCGACGAAGCGGGGAGGGCACCGTGGCTGAAACCAGGTTGGAGTGGGGGTTCGAAGGCAAGTCGGTGATCGTCACCGGTGCCAGCTCGGGAATCGGGGCGGCGACGGCGAGGTACCTCGGCGGCGCCGGCGCGTCCGTCGTTCTCGTCGGCCGCGACCGGGAGCGGCTGGAGGCCGTGGCGGGCGAGGTGGAGGCGGCCGGCGGCAAGACGCACATCGCGACCGCCGAGCTGACCGACATCGCGCAGGCCGAGGGTGTGGTCGACGAGGCCGTGGCCGCGTTCGGGCCGCTGCACGGGATCGCGCACCTCGCGAGCATCTTCGATCCCCGGCCGCTCGAGGACACGACGCTCGAGAGCTTCGAGGTGCAGTGGCGCTCGAGCGTCGCCGCGCCGCTCTTCATGACCCGGCATGCGGTTCCGCACCTCGCGCAGGGCAGCTCGGTCGTGTTCGTCGCCTCGACGATCGCGCTCGTCGGCTTCCCCGGCTGCAGCGCCTACACGGCGGCGAAGGGCGCGGTCGTCTCGCTCGGCCGCGCGCTCGCGGTCGAGCTGGCGCCGAAGGGGATTCGGGTCAACACCGTCGTGCCGGGCTACGTCCGGACGCCAATGCTGCAGCCCCACCTCGACTCGAACGAGGGCTACGAGGACTGGATCGTCGCCAACACGCCTCAGAACCGGATCGCCGGCCCCGAGGAGCTCGCCACCAACATCGTGTTCATGCTCTCGGGCCTCTCCGAGTACGTCCACGGAGCGACGCTTGTCGTCGATGGTGGCTGGGTCGCCAGATAGCCCGCTCGACCCTGCGCCCGAGTCGTCGGCCCCGCGGGCCGGGCAGCTGACGGTGGCGGGGCTCCGGGCACGGGTGCACCCGCCGCGGTTCGCGGCCATCTGGGGTGCGACGGCGCTCCTCTTCGCCGTCAGCCCGCTGCTGGCATCGGGGAGCGTCTCGCACGGTGCGCTGCTCTCGATGCTGCCGTTCGCGGCGATCCTCGCGATCGCCGGCATCGGCCAGACGCTCGTGATCCAGCAGCGCGGGCTCGACCTGTCCGTGCCCGGCATGATCACGCTCTCCACGATCATCGTCACCACGGTCCCGCATGGAGACAGTGCGAGGCTCCCGCTCGCGATCGGCCTGGTCGCGCTGGCCTGCATCGCCTCCGGTGCCGTCAGTGGGCTTGCGATCAGCTGGCTCGGCGTCACGCCGCTCGTGGCCACGCTCGGGGTGAACGCGCTGCTCACCGGCGTCGTCTTCCAGATCACGAACGGCGCCTCGACCTCGTCGGCGACGCCCGGCCTGGCTCGCTTCGCGCTCGCGAAGTCGGGCGGCATTCCGAACACGGTGCTGATCGCGGTCGCGACCGTCGTCGCCAGCGCGCTCGTCTTCCGCGTGTCGGTGTTCGGGCGCCGCTTCGTCGCGGTGGGCACGAGTCCGGCTGCGGCGCGCGCGTCCGGCATCCGGGTGAAGGCGTACGAGTTCGCCACGTACGTGCTGGCGAGCCTCACGTACGGCGCTGCGGCGATCCTCGTCGCCGGCTATCTCGGCACGCCAGGGATCGGCGCCGGCAACGACTACCTGCTGCCCACGATCGCGGCG
>DATFMW010000158.1:0-7172 GCA_035266765.1 Gaiellaceae bacterium
CGGCCGTGCCGGCGACGCCCGCGAAGTCCGCGAAGTCCGCGACGAAGCCCACGACGAAGTCTGCGGCGAAGCCCGCGACCGCGCACCGCGGCCATCTCGTCGACTCGCGCCTCCCGGCGCCGCTCCAGTGGGCGCTCTCCCAGCACCGGATCGTCGTCGTCGCGCTCTACAACCCGCACGCCGACGTCGACTCGATCGCCGTCGCCGAGGCTCATGCCGGCGCCCGCGACGCGAAGGCCGGCTTCCTGCTCGTCAACGTCATGAACAACAAGGTGGCCGGCATCCTGACCGGGCTCCTCCCCGGCGGCGGCCTGCTCCCCGACCCGGGCGTGCTCGTCTACCGCGCACCCGGCACGCTCGCGTTCCGGCTCGACGGCTTCCAGGATCGCGACGCGGTCGCACAGGCGGCGACGAACGCCAAGGCCGGCCAGACGGACACGAGCGGCAGCCCGGCCACCCCGTGAGCAGCCTCTCCCCCGAACGGCCCGGACGCGAGCTCTTCGTCCGCCACGCGAAACGCGACGGGCGCTCGATCACCGTCCTGCGGGCGGTCGACTACGGCAACGCGTGCGTCGTCGAGGCGGACGTCTTCCCGGTCGGCACGGCCGAGACGGTCCGCCCCGGCCCGTACACGTTCGCGGACGCAGCCCAGGCGACCGCGTTCGTGACCGAGGCCGTCGAGAGCCTCATGTACCTCGGCTGCGACGTCTACGCCGAGTAGCCGGCGGAAGTCTGCGACTTCCGCCGGGGAGGCGCGAGTGGCGGGGTGTGGGTGGCGCTGCGGGGCGAGCGCGGTCGCCCCTCCGCGGACGAGGGCGCGGTCAACCAAGAACGATCAGGACGAGATGCCTGTCCCGGCAGCGAAGCCACGCAACCGCAAAGGCCGCAGGCCAAGCGTCCGCGCAGCGGCGCTTAGCCGGAGGCCGAACCAGCGGCCGGTCCTGGCGAAGCCACGACCGGCCGCGCCGACACCACGAGTCCGTGCACATCCACTCTTGGGCGAGAGCGCTCTGGCGGCGAAGGCGAGACCGTGCTCTCGCCGCAGCCACCCCAACCCCACGGCACTCACCGCCGAAGGAGGGGAGCCCTGAGGGGAACCATGGGTTCCCCTCAGATAGTGACGCGGGCCAGTTCTTCGAGGCTCGTCAGGCCGGAGGCGACCTTGGCGAGGCCGTCGTCCCAGAGCGTGCGCATCCCGGTCGACATCGCGGCCCGCTCGATCTCCTCGCGTGACGCCTTCGCGGCCGCGAGCGCGGCGAGGTCCTCGGTCATCGCGAGGAGCTGGAAGATCCCGATCCGGCCCTTGTAGCCGGTCTGGCCGCACCGCGGGCAGCCGCGCTTGCGGTAGAAGACCATCCCGTCGCTCGCGGCCGCCACATCGGGCGAGACGCGCGCCGACATCAGCTCCTCCACCGAGGGCTGGTACATCTCGCAGCAGTGCGAGCAGAGCTTCCGCGCGAGCCGCTGCGCGAGCACGCCCGTCACCGCCGCGCCGGTCAGGAACGGCTCGACGCCCATCTCGTTCAACCGCGTCAGCGCGCTCGGAGCGTCGTTCGTATGCAGCGTCGAGAGGACGAGATGGCCGGTCAGCGCCGCCTCGATCGAGATCTTCGCCGTCTCGCCGTCGCGGATCTCCCCCACCATCACGACGTCCGGGTCGGAACGCAGGATCGAACGGAGCGCCAGGGCGAACGTCAGCCCGGCGCGCTGGTTGATCTGCACCTGGTTGATCCCCGCCAGGCGGTACTCGACGGGATCCTCGACCGTGATCACGTTGATCTCGGGGCGGCTGATCTGGCTCAGCGCCGCGAAGAGCGTCGTCGACTTGCCCGAGCCGGTCGGGCCGGTGACGAGCAGCGCACCGGTCGGCCGTGTCACGAGGTACGTCAGCTTGTCGCGCATCTCCTGGGAGAGGCCGAGCTCCTGGAGCGTCGGCGGCCGCTTCGACTTGTCGAGGAGGCGCATCACGACCGACTCGCCCTCGACCGTCGGCAGCGTCGCGACGCGGACGTCGAGCATCCGGCCCGCGGTGGCCGCGTTCAGGGAGATGCGGCCGTCCTGCGGCTTGCGCCGCTCCGCGATGTCGAGCTTCGCGAGCACCTTCAAGCGGGTGGTCACACCGGCGGTCAGCCGCCTGGGGATCCGCTGCATCTCGTGGAGGACGCCGTCGATCCGGAAGCGGACGACGAGCGCGTTCTCCTGCGGCTCGAAGTGGACGTCGGAGGCGCCGTCCTCGGCGGCCTGGAAGAGCACCGAGTTGACGAGCCGCACGAGCGGCGCGTCCGAGACGCCGTCGTCCGCCTCGAGGTCGGTCGTGTCGTCGTCCGGCAGCTCGAACGTCTGCTCCTCGGCGGCGGCCTCCGCCTCGAGCGCCTGCGCCCGCGACCCGAACGCCTCCGAGACGCGGACGAGGCGGCGGATCTCGAGCAGGATGTCGTCCCGGGAGGCGACCCCGAGCGCAACGGGATGACGCGTTGCGAGTCGCACCTCGTCGATCCCGTGCAGGTTCGACGGGTCGGCGACCGCGACGCGGAGGACGTCGTCGTCGAGCGCGTACGGGATCGCGACGACGCGCTCGAGGACGTGCAGGGGCAGCAACTTCACGGCGTCACGGTCGATGCCGAGGAGCGCGAGGTCGACGAGCGGGAGCCCGTGACGCGCGGCGCGCAGCCGGGCGACGCCGTCGCTCGAGGCGATGTTCTCCGCGACGAGCGCGGAGGCGAGCGACCCGGACTGGACGGCGCGGCCGCGCGCGAGCGCGAGCTTGTCGGCGGGAACGAGCCGCGTCGCCGCGAGCAGGTCGACGACGAGCTCGACCGCCTCGTTCACGGAGGCGGCCGGGGTCAGACGCGCCGGCTGCGGGCCGGCGGCGCGGAGCTGAGGCAACTCGAGGTCGCGCTCGCTCATCGGTCTCGGGTGGTGGCGGCCGTCACGTGGGATCCCTCAAACGAGGTATCGGCAGCGGACGGCGCCAGCGTTAGCTCCTCGTGGTCGCTACGGACGGACGAGCGACCAGTACGCATGCAGCAGCGGGTGGCCGGCGAAGAGCGCGACCACGGCGCCGAACGCGAGGAACGGGCCGAACGGGATGCCCATCTTCCGGGCGGCGCTCCCGTGGCGGGCGAAGAGCACGATCGCCGGCACGAGCGCCGCCACCATGCCGACGAAGAGCGCGATCGGCACCGTGCGCCCGAGCGCGGCGCCGAGCAGCAGCGCGAGCTTCACGTCGCCCATCCCCATCCCCTTCGGGTACGCGAGCGCCGCGGCGAAGAGGAACCCGGACGCACCGGCCGCGCCGATCGCCCACTCCGGGCTCGGATGGAGCGCGGTCTGCGCGGCGAGCACGATCGCGGCGGCCGGCAGCACGATCCGGTTCGGGATGATCCGGTGCTCGAGGTCGGTGGCGGAGACGGCGACGAGCGCCAGGCAGAAGAACGCGGCGACGGCGGCCTCGGCGTGCAGCCCGAACCGCCAGACGCAGCCCGCGACGAGCAGCGCCGTCACGAGCTCGACGGCCGGGTAGCGCACCGGGATCGCGGCCCCGCACGAGCGGCAGCGGCCGCGCAGGGCGAACCAGGAGACGAGCGGCACGTTGTCGTACCACGCGATCTCGTGCCCGCAGCTCAGGCACGCCGAGCCGGGGCTGACGATCGAGCGGTGCAGCGGCACGCGCGCGGCGACGACGTTGAGGAAGCTTCCGAGCGCGAGGCCGGGAGCGAGCGCGAAGACGGCGACGGCGACGGCGAGGTCCACGGCGTCTCCTAGTGCGGCCTCTCGTACCGTTCGACCGGAGACGCGGATCGTTGCAGGCCGCACTTGCGGCCGCTTCGCGGCCGGATGGTTGTCGCTCTTGACGGTGAGGGCCACTGCGGGGCGGCTGACGGAGAGCGGGCGGCGCGGGTCGAGGGCACGCGAAAGCCGAAGGCCGTCCCGGCCGCGGAGCGGCCGGTTCGTGCGGCGTCGAGGGACGCCGGTTTCCGGTGCAACGCTGGGAGACGCCGCACTAGTGCCCCGCCTCGACGCGGACCGGCGGCTTCTTCGACGTGCTCGCGGCGGCGGCGAGCCGGAGCTTCGTGGCCGCGTACGGCGAGCGGTCGGCGGGCTCTCCCAGCTGCGGATAGCCGCGGGTCCGCACGAGCGCGAGCGTGACGGGCGGCGCGCCGGTGTCGACGAGGCGCGTGCCCGGGGCGGGAGACTGGGAGACGACGGTGTTCGCCGGGAAGCCGTGGACGCGGCCCTTGACCCGCCACGCGAAGCCGGCCTCCTGGAGTGTGCTCTTCGCGAAGACGAACGCCTCGTGGCGGACGTCCGGAACGACGAGCGGCTGCGGCGCCGGGAGCGGCGCGGCGGCGGGCGCCGGCTGCGCCTGCGGCAGGCCCTGCGACGCGCCCCAGGCGACGGCCGCGGTCGCTGCGATTGCGACCGACGCCGTCGCGATCACGCGCGCGACGAAGCCGACTCCGCTGCGGTGTCCGGTCATCACCTTCCTTGTCGGCAGCGAAACGTCTCGACTCAAGGGCCGGACCGGCTGAAGAAGACCACGGGCGTCGCGGCCCGGGTCGCCGCCGGCACGACCGCGAAGACCGGCGCGCGGACGGGCGGCGGCGCGGATGCCGGCAGCACGCTCAGGAACCGCAGCGGCTGGCTCTGTGCCTGCGCCTGGGCCCGCGCACCAGCCTGCGCGTCCTGCCAGCTGAAGGCCGTGCCCGCGAATGCCTGGAACCACGACTCGTCCTGCGGGTAGCCGGTGGCCGGCTGCAGCTGGAGATGGAGGTGCGGCCCGGTCGCGTCGCCCGTGGAGCCGACGAGCCCGACCGGCTGCCCGGCGCCGAGCTGCGCGCCCGCGACGACGCCCGGCTCCAGATAGGAGAGGTGGCAGTACGTCCACTCGCGCCCGTCGGCCGTCCGCAGCGTCAGCCCGATCCCGCACTGCGGATCGGGACGGGCCCACGAGGAGACGACGACCGACTGCGCGATCGCGTACACGGGCGAGCCCTCGGGTGCAGCGATGTCGGCCGCGGGCGCGCCGCGGTGGGTGTGCGAGACCGAGACGGCGCCCGGGCCGCCGCCGACCGGGAACGCCCAGCCGGACGCATACGTCGGGCCGCCGAGGAGCGGCGCCGTCGTGGCCGAGAACGTCGCCGGCGCGGCGGCCTGGCGGGCCTGCTCGAGCTGCGTGCGGGCCGCGTCGAGCGCGGCGGCCTGCCGCGCCGCCACCGCGTCGGCGGCCCTGCGCCGCTCGCCGATCCGGCCGGCGCGCTGCTCGTCGGCGAGCCGGTTCGAGAGGAGCGTCGCGGCGGCCGCGCGCCGCTGCCAGACCGCGGCCTCCGCGGCGATCTCGCGCGCCCGGGCGCGGGCGGCGACGAGCCGGTTGCTCGCGGTCGAGACCGCGGTGCGCGCCTCGTCGAGGCTCTGCTGGAGCCGGTCGAGCGAGAGGACCGTGCCCGTGCTCTGCCCGTAGACGGATGCGAGCCCGAGCACCTCGCCGACGTACCAGTCCGCGTGGTTGTACGCGTAGATCGCCCGTGTCAGATCGGCCGCGCCGCCCGAGGCGGCGAGGTAGCGCGCAGCCGAGTAGACGGCGTCCTGCGGGTTCCACGGGTCGGCGATGCCGTCCCCGTTCGCGTCGACGCCCCAGCGGAGCCAGGTCGAGGGCATGAACTGCATCCAGCCGACGGCGCCCGCCGAGCTCGGGCCCATGGTGCGCCCGAAGTTCGACTCGACCTTGTTGATCGCGGCGAGCACCTGCCACGGGATCCCGTACGCGGCGCCGGCCTGCTGCCAGAGGTCGAGGAGCCCCGTGCCCGAGAGCGTCACGGGCACCGCGGGGGCCGCGGCGAGGTCGGCCGGGGTCGCGACGGCGCCGGGCGTGTTCGGGAGCGCGGCGCTCGGCAGCGCGCTCGGCAGCGTGACGACGGCGAACTGCGGGGTCGAGACGACGGCGAACGTGTCGGCGCGTGCGTTGCCGGCGGATGCCGCGAGCGCGAGCAGGAGCGCGACCGGAGCGAGGCGGCGCATCTCGAGCTCAGCCCGCCGGGCCGACGCGAAGGCCGGTCGGCGTCTCGGGCGCCGCCGGCTCCGGAGCCGGCGGGACCGCAGCGTCCGCCGCCCGCTGCCGCTCCGCGTGCTGGAGCGCGATCAGGAAGTCGTGCCGGTGCGTCGCCGCGTTCGCCGCCACCTCGCGCTCGACGGTTCCGCTGAGGGCGAGCTCGACGAGCGCCTCCATGAACGTCTGCATCTCGAAGTAGTCGCCGTCGGCGAGCGCGTCGCCGATCTCGTCGGGCCTCCCTTCGCGGATCAGGTCGGCGATGCGCGCGTTCGTCACCATCACCTCGACCGCGGCGACCCGGCCGCCGCCGGCACGCGGCAGCAGCCGCTGGCTGACGACGCCGCGCAGGACGCCGGCGAGGATCGAGCGGGCCACCTGCTGCTTCTCGGGCGGGAAGAACTCGACGAGGCGGCCGCACGTCTCGGCCGCGTCGAGCGTGTGCAGCGTCGAGAGCACGAGGTGCCCCGACTCGGCCGCCTGGAGCGCCGTCTGCGCGGTCTCGGCGTCGCGCAGCTCGCCGATCAGGATCACGTCCGGGTCCTGGCGGAGGGCGCGCCGGAGTGCCTCGCCGAACGACGCCGTGTCGAGGCCGACCTCGCGCTGGCTGACGATGCACTCGCGGTCGGGGTACAGGATCTCGATCGGGTCCTCGATCGTGACGATGTGCCGGCGCCGCGTCCGGTTCATGTGGTCGATCATCGCGGCGAGCGTCGTCGTCTTCCCCGAGCCGGTCGCGCCGGTGACGAGCACGAGCCCGCGCTGCTCCCCGGCGAGGCGGCGCACGCCGGGCGGCAGGGACAGCTGCTCGAAGGTCGGCACCGTGGCCGGGATGACGCGGAACGCGAACGAGATCGCGCCGCGCTGGCGGAACGCGTTGACGCGGAAGCGCGGCAGGTCCTCGTCGGAGTAGGCGAGGTCGAGCTCGCCCGTCTCCTCGAACCGCGCGAGCCGGTCGGGCTGGCCGCCGGCGACGACGGCGAGCGCGCGCTCGAGATCGGCGCTCTCGAGCGGCGCGGCGCCCTCGAGCGGGCCGAGCTCGCCGTCGCGGCGGACGATCGGCGGGCGGCCGAGCTTCAAGTGGATGTCGCTGGCACCGAGCTCGACGGCGCGCCTGAGCAGGCTG
>DATFMW010000159.1:0-5289 GCA_035266765.1 Gaiellaceae bacterium
GACGAGCAGCACCGCGAGCAGGACGACGAAGAACGAGAGCGCCGCCCAGGTCGGCGAGTACTCGACGGCGACCTCGGATTGCACGATGCCCATCACGAGCGCGCCAACGATCGCGCCGCCGATGCTGCCGAGGCCGCCGAGCACGACGATCGAGAGAAGTCGCGAGATCAGGTCGTAGTGGCTGCCCGGGTTGAACGGAAAGATCACCCCGTACAGGGCGCCGGCGGCCGCGGCCGTGGCGGCGCCGATCCCGAACCCGCAGGCCGACACGAGCTTCTCGTTCACGCCGAGCAGGCGCGCCGACGTCGGGTTCTGCACGACCGCCCGGATCGACCGGCCGAACCGGGTGAAGCGGAGGATCGCGTAGAGCGCGGCGAGCACGACGACCGACGTCGCGAACCCGAACACGCGCGGCTCCGAGAACTGGTAGCCGCCGAGCGTCCACGACTTGTCGGCGTAGCTGACGTTGATGGTGCGGATGGTCGTCCGGTAGAAGACGCTGAGCAGCCCCTCGATCCCGAGCGCGAGCGCCCAGGTGACGAGGAGCGACATCTCAGGCGCGTGTGCGCCTCTGAGCGACCGGATGAAGATCAGCTGCGTCCCGACCCCGGCGAGGAACATCGCCGGAACCAGGAGCAGGATCGAGAGGAACGGGTCGAGTCCGAGATGGGTGAAGAGGGTCTCGCTGAGGTACGCCGCGAGAATCACGAACGCACCCTGGGCGACGTTGATCACACGCATGATTCCGAACACGAGCGTGAGCCCGCTCGACATCAGCGCGTAGACGCCGCCGGTGAGCACGCCGAGAATCAGCGCCTGCACCACCGTCTGCATCAGACCCCCTTCACCGTCATCTCGTTACCTGTCCTCCCGACCTAGCCGTGCCACTTGGGCTTGGCGATCGGCTTGTGGAGCGCCACCGACTTCGGGAAGACCGGCACGAGGTTCCCGCCGACCCACTGGACGAGGATCGAGTTGCCCGTGGGGCTCCCGTACTTCGTCCAGTGGAAATTCCCGTTGACGCCGTGCCAGACGCCCTTGTGGAGGGCGGCGATGATCTTCTTGTTGTCGAGCGAGTTCGTCTTCGCGACGGCCTCCGCCAGGATCTGGCCGGCGGAGTACGCCTCGGCGGTCGTCGTGTCGATGTCCTGACCGTTCTTGCGGCCGCCGTACGCCTTGACGTACGCCTTGACGAACTGCTTGTTCCCCATGAACTTCGCCTGCGGGAACCAGTCGCCCGACGAGAAGATCCCCGTCGTGTTCGCCCGGCCGCCGATCTTGCTGGGGAACTCGAGCGGGCTGTTCGCCCCGTTCTCGATGTAGAGGAACTTCGGGTTGTACTTGAGCTGGATGAGGCCCTTCGCCATGGCGTAGCCGTCGACGTTCTGGGTGCCGGCTGCGATCAGGTCGGGCTTCGCGTTGACGACCGCCTGGATGATCGGCGAGTAGTCGGTCGTCTCGGACGGGTAGATCTTCGAGTAGACGGTCTTGATGCCGTGCTTCTCGAGGATCTTCTGGAGCCGCTCGATCGGCGGCGCCGCGAACGGGTCGTCGAGGGCCGGATACGCGGCGGTCTTCGGCCGCTGCGCCTTCGGCAGCGAGAGGATGTACTTCGCGAGCACGTCGGCGTTCCGAACCGCCGGCGCGGGCTGCGCGAAGAACACGTTGTTGAGCTTCGCCTGGAAGACGGCGGGGCCACCGCCGGCCGGCTCGATGAACGCGTAGCCGTAACGGTGCGCGACCGTCGCGGACGGTGCCGTGAGGAGCGTCGAGAACGGCCCGAGGACGAAGTCGACCTTGTCGTGCGAGATCAGGTTCTCGTAGTTCGTGACCGCCTGGTTCGGGCTCGAGGTGTCGTCGACGATCTTGAGCTGAACCTTGTGCCCGAGCAGGCCACCCTGTGCGTTGACAGAGGCCTGCCAGAGCTTGTAGCCACGCATCGCCGCCTTGCCCTCATCGGAGAAGTCACCCGAGAGGGAAAGGGAGATGCCAACCAGCACCGGCTTCGCCGTGCTCTGGCTTCGCGCCGACGTCGA
Organism: Gaiellaceae bacterium; assembly: GCA_035266765.1. Lineage (GTDB taxonomy): Bacteria > Actinomycetota > Thermoleophilia > Gaiellales > Gaiellaceae > Palsa-739. The sequence continues at coordinate 2,037 of DATFMW010000159.1, forward strand.
TGCGAGCGATGTCGCACTCCAGACGCCGAGGGCGAGGACGGTTGCGAGCGCGAGTGCGCCGACGCGGAACCGACGCTGCGTCATACCTACCTCCTAGCCGCGGGACGAATCAGACGATCAGACAAGCAGGCAGGGAAATATCACGTCGTTAACGCGAAAGCAACATCTCGGCCACAACTTCGGAGATTCCCGCGGCGTCCCGGCAGAGGCGGCGGCCCGCCCGCGTCGAAGCTGGTGCGCACGTGGACGCGCGTGCCGCAGCCGATCGTTTTCTCGCCTCACCGTCGCTCGCCGAGGGGACGCGGCGCGCCTACCGGGTCGACGTGGAGGAGTTCGTGGGCTGGCTCGAGGAGCGGCGGACGCCGCTCGAGCAGGTGGATGTCCGTACGCTCGTCGACTACCTCGCCCATCTCGGTGCGGCGCGCCCGGGACGGCGGCCCGGCAAGCTCGCGCCGTCGACGGTGGCCCGCAAGCTCGCGGCGGTGCGCGCGTTCCTGCGCCACGCGCTCGGCGCCACCCGCGTCCCGGATGCGCCGCCGGCGCCGCGCCGCGGCCGGCGGCTCCCGGATGCTCCGCGCGAGGCGGAGATCGCGCGCGAGCTCGCCGCGCTCGAGGGAAAGGGTCCGGCCCCGCTCCGGAACCGGGCGCTCGTGGAGCTCGTCTACTCGGCCGGGCTGCGGAGCGCGGAGGCGGTCGGGCTCGACCTCGCCGATGTCGACTTCGAGCAGGAGCTCGTGCACGTCCGCAGGGGCAAGGGCGACAAGGAGCGGGTCGTCCCGCTCGGCGAAGAGGCGGCGTACTGGGTTGCCCGCTACCTGCACGAGGCGCGCCCTGCCCTCGCACGCGGCGCGAACGACGCGCTCTTCCTCTCCGTCCGCGGCCGGCGGCTGGACACGAGCACGCTGCGCCGCCTCGTCCCGCATCCGCATCGCCTGCGCCACGCCTTCGCGACGCACCTGCTCGAGGGCGGCGCCGACCTGCGCACGATCCAGGAGCTGCTCGGCCACAGCTCGCTCTCGACGACGCAGGTGTACAGCCACGTCGACGCGAGGCGCCTCCGCCGCGTCTACGACCACGCCCACCCGAGATCCTGACGTCCGCTCCCTCCCCGTCCCTTGTGACACGTTGTCACTTGGGAGGAGATGTCACGTCGCGGAGACGGAGCCCCGGGCCTGCCGAGACGCGCTCCATCAGCGCGTGCGGCGGCTTGGCGCGGTAGAGGACCTCGAGCGCGACCGTGGAGAAGGAGTCCGGGCCGGCCCTGCGGAGGCTTCGCGCCCGGTGCACGAGGACGCGCACGCGCTCGTAGCTCGGCTTGGTCAAGCCGAATCCGGCCGCCGCCTCGCCGACCTGCCGGTTGATCTCGGCGATCGGCAGACGTCGCTTCGACCGCCGCTCGATCTCGTCGATCAGGCGCAGCGTGAGCCGCGGAGCCATCGTGACCACATCCGAATCGTGCGTGCGCCGACGTCACGGGACCGTACCGACTCCGTGCCCGGCATCTCCTCGAGCGCAAGTGACAACGTGTTACTTGGTGGGAGGCGTCGGGACCGCGGGGACGAACACCGAGGCGGTGACGACACAGCCGCCACCCGCACGCGACGCTGCCGTCGATTCGTTCCTCGCCCTCTCGGCGGCGCGGCTCGCGCCGCGGACGGTCGAGGCGTACCGGCGCGACCTCGCCCACTTCGGAGCGTTCGCCGGCGGTTCGCCGGCCGACGCGACCGCGGACGACCTCGCCGCCTACGTCGCCTCGCTCCGCGCCGAGGGCCGCGCCGCCACCACGATCGCGCGCCGGGTCGCCGCCCTCCGCTCCTTCTTCCGCCACCAGATGCTGCTCGGTGCGCGCCCCGACAACCCCGCCGCCGAGCTCGACCTGCCGAAGCGGCGGCGCACCCTGCCGCGGACGCTCTCGCCCGGCGAGGTCGAGCGGCTGATCGAAGCCGCGGGCGGGACGACGCCGCGCACGCTCCGCGACCGGGCGCTCGTCGAGCTCCTGTACGGCGCGGGCCTCCGCGTCTCCGAGGCCGTCGGGCTCGACAAGGCGGCGGTCGACCTCGAAAGCCGGCTCGTCCGCTGCACCGGCAAGGGCTCGAAGGAGCGCATCGTCCCCGTCGGCCGTGAGGCCGTCGAGGCGCTCCGCCGCTACCTCGCGCGCGGGCGGCCGCACCTCGACCGGCGCCACCGCCCGGAGCTGTTCCTGAACGCGCGCGGCGGCCCGCTCACCCGCGCGGGCGCCTTCCTCATCCTGCGTCGCCTCGCCGCCGTGGCCGGGCTCGAGCCGGAGCGGATCCACCCGCACCTGCTGCGCCACTCGTTCGCGACGCACCTGCTCGACGGCGGCGCCGACCTCCGCTCCGTACAGGAGATGCTCGGCCACGCCGACCTCGCGACGACCGAGCTCTACACCCACGTCTCCGATCGCCGCCGACGGGAGCTGTACTTCCAGGCCCACCCGCACGGGCGCCGGAAGCAGGTCTGAGCCGCTAGCGCCGGGCCTGTGCGCGCCGCTTCAGGAGCTGCGCGACCTTGCCCGCCGCCTGACGCAGCTCCGGCTCGACCTCGTCGTCGCCGTCGAGACCCTCGAGCAGGACGATCGTGTCGCGCTGCGGCGAGCCGTTCTTCAGCGCGAGCACCGCGAGACGCCGCACCGCGGCGTTGTCGTCGGCGGTCACCATCGTGTGCAGCAGCGGACGGACGCCGTTGACCGTGCTCGGATGGTCACGCGACAGCAGCTCGATCGAGAGCAGTGCCGAGCCGCGCGCCGCCGGGCTCGTGTCGTCGAGCCCTCGCCGCAGCAGCTCTTCCTTCGCGCGCCAGCGGAACTGCCCGATCGCCCGGAACGCCCCCGCCCGCTCGCGGAAGTCCGCGCTCCGGGCGGCAGCCTCGAGCTCGTCGCCCCACTCGGAACGGAGACCGGCGAGCTCCTGCTCGGAGCCGGCCTGGGCGAGCTCGTCGGCGCGGGCCGCTGCTTCGGCGAGGGTCATGCCGGGAATCTACCGACGCCTCCCCCGAAGGCGCTTCGCTAGGCTCGCCGCACGGCACCCGAAGTCGTGCTCAGTCACGGCTCCGCCGGCGAGATCAACGAACAGCTGGAGGTCGAGGTACCACTATGAGCGAGAGAAGAAAGGTCACCGTCGTCGGGGCGGGCAACGTGGGAGCGACGTGCGCACAGGTGCTCGCGACGCGCGACTACGCAGACGTCGTCCTCGTCGACATCAAGGAGGGCCTGCCGCAGGGCAAGGCGCTCGAC
>DATFMW010000160.1:0-5711 GCA_035266765.1 Gaiellaceae bacterium
CCCCGACCTCCCGGAGCCCGCGGCGGCCGTCTGCGGGGTCGTCGCGGTCGTCGCGGGGGCCGGCAACCGGCGCCTGTTCGAGAGTCTCGCCGCCGGCGTCGGCCCGCTGAGTGTCGTCGAGGGCGGCCAGACGATGAACCCGTCCACGGCCGATCTGCTCGAGGCGCTCCGTGCGCTCGACGCCGACGAGGCGATCCTGCTCCCGAACAACGCGAACGTCCTGCTCGCCGCCGAGCAGGCCGCGCTCCACGCCGACCGGCCGGTCGAGGTCGTCGCGTCGGACTCGCTACCGGCCGGGCTTGCCGCGATGGTCTCCTTCGAGGGCGCCCGCGGCTCGGCCGAGAACGCCGCAGAGATGCGTGAGGCCGTGGCCGCCGTCACGACCGGCGAGATCACGACCGCCTCGCGCGACGTTCGCCTCAACGGCGTCTCGATCCGCCGCGACGAGTGGCTCGGGCTCGTCGACGGCGAGCCCGTCGCCGGCGGGACGAGCTTCGACGAGGTCGCGGACTCGGTGATCGCGCGCCTCCTCGCCGAGCCGCGCGACGTGCTGACGCTGCTCACGGGCGCCGAGGAGCCGCCGCTCGCCGGGCTGCTCGAACGGCTCGCCGCCGCGCATCCCGCGCTCGAGGTGGAGGTACAGGCCGGCGGCCAGCCGCACTACCCGCTTCTGCTGTCCGCCGAATAGTCTTCGGCCGGTGCCGGACCCGATCCGCATCGTCATCGTCGAGGACAACGAGGTCTTCCGGGAGGCGCTGGAGCTCCTGCTCGGGCTCCAGCCCGACGTCGAGATCGTCGCCTCCGTCGCGGACGGGAGCGAGGCCGTTCCGGCCTGTCGCGAGCACGCGCCGGACATCGTCCTGATGGACTACCGGCTGCCCGGGCTCGACGGCATCCAGGCGACGGCCGCCGTCCGCCGCGAGTGTCCCGAGGTCGTCGTGGTCTGCCTGACGGCGTCCGCGAACGAGCGCGAGCTCGGGGATCTCTTCGAGGCCGGGGCGACGACCTGCCTGACGAAGGACCAGGAGCTCGAGGAGATTGTCGGGGCGATTCGCGCGGCGGCCCGGACGTGAGGCTCTCCGGCGAGAACACCGCGATCGTTCTCGACTCGACGGCCGACTTTCCCGATGCCGCCGCGCGCTTCGAGAACTGGCGCGTCGTTCCGCTCTACGTCCTCTTCGGCGAGGAGAGCTACCGCGACGGCGTCGACCTGACCACCGCGCAGTTCTACGGGCGCCTGCAGCACGAGGCGACGCTGCCGACGACCTCGCAGCCGACGCCCGGCGACTTCCTCGCCTGTTACGAGCAGCTCGCCGGGTACGAGCGCGTCTTCTCGATCCACATCGCCTCCGAGCTCAGCGGCACGTTCCAGAGCGCCGGCACGGCGGCTGCGCAGCTCGGCGACGGACGCGTGCGCACGATCGACTCGGGCGCTGCGTCGGCGGCGATCACGATGCTGGCGCTCGCGATCCAGCGGCGGCTCGACCGGGGCACGACCGACGAGGAGGTGGACGAGCTCGTGGCCCGTTTCCGGCGCGAGCGCGGGCTGCTCTTCACCGTCGACACGCTCGAGTACCTCGCTCGCGGCGGCCGGATCGGCCGGGCCCGCGCGCTCGCGGGGCAGCTGATGAACGTGAAGCCGATCCTCGCGATCGAGGGCGGCGAGGTCGTCCCGGTGAAGCGCGTGCGCGGCAACCGCAAGGCGTTCCAGGAGTTCGTCGACGCGCTCGAGCGGGGGACGCGCGACGGGCCTGGGCTGCGGATCGGTGTCGCGCACGCGGCGGCGCCGGAGCGGGCCGAGGAGATCGGGAAGCTGATCCGCGACCGGCGCCCGCAGGCGCAGATCGAGGCGGTCACCGAGCTCGGCGCCGTGATCGGGACGCACTCCGGCCCGGGCGCGGCCGGTCTCTTCTGGTTCGACGATCCGGCCTAGTCGTCCGCGCCGTCGCGCTCGACCGTCTGCCCGGTCGTCGGCCGCACCGTCCAGGCCGGCGCTGCCGGCGGGGGCGTCGAGGTCGAGGCCGTCCCCGAGGTACGGGGACGGAGCTGGCCGACCGGGTCGTTCCCGGCCGAGGCGCTCCCGAGCAGCAGCAGGTTGAGCGCCACCGCCGCCGCGGCAGCGACGCCGGCGAGCAGGACGAACAGGGCCCGGCTCGACTTCACGCGGCGCACGCTAGCGCTTCGTCGGCGAGCAGGCGACGAATCTCCGCCGCCTCGGCCGGGCGGTTCGCGAGCAACGCGGCGCGCGTGCGCCCGTCGGGGCCGAGATACCGGACCGCGAACGAGTCGTCGTCGCCGTCGGCCTGGAGGCGGTCGTCGGGGTTCGGAGAGCCGACGATCTGGAGTCGCAGCCCGAACTGATCCGACCAGACGTAGTGCGGCGGCGGGGCGGCGACCGGCAGGCCGAGGATCCGGCGGGCCGCGGCGGCCCCGTCGTGCGCGGCCGCCGTCCAGTGTCCCGGGCCGACGACGTCGCCGGCGGGGTGGACGTGGAGCGCGGGCCGCTCGAGCAGGAGCTCCCGCACCGGCTCGACGCCCACGCCGACGAGGACGACATCCGCGCGGAGCTCCGAGCCGTCGGTGAGCACGACCGAGTCGACGCGGCCCATCGCGTCGGCCCGGAGCGAGGAGACGCCCGTGCGCAGGCGCACGTCGATGCCGTGGTCGCGCCAGCGGGCGGCGAGCATGTGCCCGACGGCGTTGCCGAGGATGCGTGCGACCGGGGCCGGCGCCGCCTCGACGATCGTCACCTCGACGCCGAGCGAGCGTGCGGTGGAGGCGACCTCGGCACCGACGAAGCCGCCGCCGACGACGGCGAGCCGCGTGCCGGGGGAGAGCTCCTCGCGGAGGGCTTTCGCGTCGGCGAGCGTGCGCAGCTCGCGGACCCCTGCCGGCACGTCGAACGGGAGCCGGCGGGGGCGTGCGCCCGTGGCGACGACGAGCGCGTCGAAGGCGAGCTCCTCGCCGCGGCTCGTACGCGCGATCCGTCCGGTCGGGTCGATCGTCTCGACGCGGCGGCCGAGCATCAGCTCGATGCCGCGGCTCTCCCAGAAGCCAGGCTTGCGCAGGAGGAGCGATTCCTCGTCGCGTGTCCCGGCGAGGAACTTCTTCGAGAGCGCGGGGCGCTCGTACGGGGCGACCGGCTCTTCGCCCACGAGGAGCACGCGACCGTCGTAGCCCTCGGCGCGGAGCGTCTCGGCGGCGCGGGCGCCGGCGAGGCCGGCGCCGACGATCACGACCGCCCGGGGAGTCATGCCGCCTGCCGCTCGTGCACCGTGATCGCAGCCATGGGGCACGCCGAGGCGGCATCGAGCACCGACGGGTCCTCGCTCTGGCCGACGCGGATCGACACGAGGCCGGCGTCGTCGACGTCGAAGATCTCGGGCGCCAGCTCGGCGCAGGCGCCGAAGCCGCTGCAGAGGGAACGGTCGATCACGATCTCGTACATCAGGCGCTCCTTTCGGGAACGGGGGTGGTGGTCGGGGCGGGTGCCGGCCGGCGGGCTGCCGTGGCCGGGCGGGTGGGGCGGGTGAGCGCGCGCCAGGAGGTGGCGAAGACGACGGCGCCCACCGCTCCGAGGTACAGGGCCTTCGCCCACGGCTGCGACGAGTCGGTGCCCGCGAGCAGGCCGTGGAGGGTGCCCATGACGAAGACGGCGTAGGTAGCCCAGTGGAGGCGGCGCCAGTTGCGCACGCCGATCCGCTTGCGGATCGAGAACGACACCACGATCAGGGCCATCAGCTCGGCGGTGAGCACGCCGAGGGAGACGGACGTCGGCCGGTACGGCGACGCGCCGGGGACGAAGAGGCCGGCCAGCGGCATCTTCACCGTCTGGTCGAGCATCAGCGAGACGCCGTGCAGCGCGAGCATGCCGAGACCGAGCAGCGAGAGGAAGCGGTGGACGTCGGTGACGGACGAGACCTTCAGCGCGCGACCGAACGGGCGCGACTTGAGGACGAGTCCCGCCAGGATCGACGCGGTCAGGAGGACGTACGCGGTCATCCCGCTCGCGCGTGCGAGCAGCCAGAACGTGGGATCGGTTTTCATGCAACGCCTCCTGCGTGGACGGTGCGGCCGTCGTCGGTGACGAGGACCGCCGGAAGGCCGGCGGCGTCGGCCTCCGCGGCCGCATGCTCGGCGCCGGCGAGGAAGAGAGACTTGGCGGCGACCTCCGCCTCGATCGCGTCGGAGGCGGCGACCGTGACCCGGAGGAGATTGGTCTCGGCCGGCGCGCCCGTGCGCGGGTCGATGAGGTGATGCAGCTCGCGGCCGTCACGGCGCCAGCGGCGCCGGTCACGGCCGGAGGTGGCGAGCCCGCTGCTCCCGGACAGCTCGAGCGTGAGCAGATCGCCCGAGGTCTCGACGCCGACCGGCCAGGCGCCGCCGCGCGTCGCGACGTCTCCGCCCGCGTTGACGAGGCACGGCCCGGCGGTGGCGAGGATCTCCGCGGCCCGCTCGGCCGCGTAGCCCTTGCCGATCCCGCCCAGGTCGATGCGCACGCCCGGCGCGAGCCGGATCCGGTCCGGTTCGACATGGATATCCATGGAGTCCTGGACATGGACATCCATGTCCAGCTCCATGGACAGGCCTGGATAGGTGTCCGATTCGGACGGGACGAGCTCGAACGAGCGGTCGTAGCCGGCCGCAACGAGTGCATCGTGGACGGTCGGGTCGAACCGGCCGCCGCTCCGAGCGCGGGCCGCGAGGGCCAGCTCGACGACGCGCCGAAGATCGGGCCCCGCCTCGAGGGAACCCTCCCGGTTCAGCCGGGAGAGCTCGGAGTCCTCGCGGAAGCGGGAGAGCAGCGTCTCGAGCCGGTGGAACTCCTGCTCGGCCGCGTCGAGGGCGCCCTCGACGGAGGCGGCGTCGACCAGCAGCTCGATCTCGGTGCCCATCGCGTGGAAGCGGCGGCGCACCATCACGAGGTCTTCGTGACCGTGAGTGGGGGAAGCGTGACCACCTTCACCTGGGAAGAGGCGGATGAGGCACCGGAACTTGCGGTCGAGATCGGCGCGTTCTGGGCGCTCGACGTCTTCGTGGCGGCGATCGCGGTCTTCCGGGCCTTCAGCTGCAACTGGTAGTTGGCCCACCGCTGCGCGACGACGGTCTGGACGAGCTTCGCCTCCTTGCGGAGCTGGGCCTCGCGGACGGCGAGCGCCTGCAGCCGGGCGTCTTTCCCCGCCGTCGCCCACGGGTGGGTCGCGATCACGGCCCAGGCGAGGAAGAAGACGACGAGCGCGATCGCAAGCGAGTAGAGCCGGCCGGTGTGGCTAGTCATCCGAGCCACCGCCGTTGGACTCGCTGCCGTCGTCGCCGTGCGCGATGTGCTTGACGACGACGATCGGGGGCGGCCGCCGGTAGACGACCTTCTGCTGGGGCGCGGCGGTCGCCGGCGAGGCGACCGAGCTCGTCTGCGGCAGCGGCGGCAGCGCCGGCGGTTTCTGCGCGAGCGCTTTTCCCAGCTTGGCCTGATAGGCGGCGAGCTGCTTCGTCTTCGCAGCGACCGCAGCGTCGCTCGCCTGCCTTCCGGCCGCGCCAAGGCCCGCGGTGCGGGCGAGCGCGACGCTCCCGAGCACGGCTGCGAGGGCCAGCAGTCCGGCGATCAGGGCGACGTTCGATTTCCGCATCGGGAACCTCCTCGATTTCGACGTCTCCGACGCTACGAGGAGGCGGGTTACGGCCGGGCGAGCGGATCGCCAGCGATCGCGTAG
>DATFMW010000161.1:0-7736 GCA_035266765.1 Gaiellaceae bacterium
CACGAAAGGAGCGTAGCGTCCGTCAGCGCGCCATCGCGGCCAAGCGGAGCGACGCCTGCAGCGTCCGTGCCGCCTCGCCGGGCTCGCCGCCGGCGACGGGCGCGCCATCGAGCGCAACCACGGGCATCACCTCGCGCACCGACGAGCTGAGGAAGACCTCGTCGGCGGCGGCCGCGCGCGCGAACGGAAAGACGCCCTCTTCCAGCTCGTAGCCAGCCGCGCGGGCGAACTCCCAGAGCGCCGCGCGTGTGACGCCGGCGAGGATCGGCTGCGAGAGCGCCGGTGTCAGCAGCCGCGCTCCCTCGCGCCACCAGACGTTCGCGGTCGGCGCCTCGAGCACCGTCCCGTCCTCGCCGACGAGCAGCGCGTCGTCGCAGCCGCGGCCGCGCGCCTCGTCCTGGGCGGCGAAGTTCTCGGCGTAGCTCGTGGACTTCGACCCGGCGAGGCGGTGACCGGGCGCCCAGCCGACCACGGCGAGGCGCAAACCCCGGGCGCGCAACTCGTCGAGCCCGGGCGGCAGCGTCGAGACGAGCGCGAGACCGGTCGGGGCGCCGGCGCCCTCCCGTCCCGGCGTCCACAGGAAGCGGAGCACGGCGCCCGGCTCGCCGGCGACGGCGATCGCCTCACGGCCGAGTGCGGCGAGCCCGGCAACGTCGGGCTCCGGTAGCCCGACCATCGCCGCGGAACGCCGCAGCCGCTCGAGGTGCTGCTCGAGCCGGAACGCGCGGCCGCCGTACACGCGCAGCGTCTCGAAGACGGCGCGACCGCGGAGAAACCCCTCGTCGTCGGCGTGGATCGCCGGCCGGTCAGCCGGGAGCGGGCCGACGCCGAGCGCGTGCACGGCGAGGAGCGTCATCGTGCAGCCACCGGCTCCGGGAACGGCGCCCCGATCGCCGCGAGCAGCGGCCGCGCCTTCACCCACGACTCCTCGATCTCGGCGGCCGGGTCGGAGTCCCAGACGATGCCGCCGCCGACCCAGAGGTGGATGCGCCCCTCGGCGACGGCGAACGTCCGGATGGTGAGCGCGAGGTCGAGGTCGCCGTTCGGGTGGATCCGGCCGAGCGCCCCCATCGACGCGCCGCGGCCGACCGGTTCGAGCGCTGCGATCAGGTCGAGCGCGGCGATCTTCGGCGCACCGGTGATCGAGCCGCCCGGGAAGGTCGCTTCGAGAATCTCGGTGAGCGTCGCACCGGGCCGCAGCGTCCCTTCGACGGTGGAGACGAGGTGCGTGACACCGGCCATCGGCCGCTCGGCGAGAAGCTCGGGCCAACGGATGCTGCCGGTCTCGCAGACGCGCGAGAGGTCGTTGCGCTCGAGGTCGACGATCATCACGTGCTCGGCGACGTCCTTTGCCGAGGAGATCGGGACGCCGGCGGGCCGCGTGCCCTTGATCGGCGCCGTCCAGACGCGGCTGCCGCGCCGGGCGAGAAAGAGCTCGGGCGAGGCGGACACGATCGCCCAGCCCTCGCCGGCGAGCGGGCGCGGCTCGAGCGGATGGAGCGTCGCGAGCTGCTCGGCGAGTCCACCCGGATCGCCGTCGAAGTCGGCCGAGAGGTGCTGGACGAGATTCGCCTGGTAGACGTCGCCCTCCGCGATCGCCGCGCGCACCGCGTCGACGGCTGCGGCGTACTCCGCGTCGCTCCAGCTCCTCGTCCATTCACCGACCGCGAAGTCGCCCGCAGGCGGACGGGGCTCGTCGACCGGGCGGATCTCGACCGCGACCGCCGGCAGCGGGCACGGCTCCGGCGGCGCCGGACGTGACTCACGCCGCAACCCGTCCCCGGCGCGGTAGCCGAGGTAGACGTGGGCGACGACGGCGTCCCGCCCGAAGAACCCTTCCGCCTCGAGCGCCGGCTCGAGGTCGGCGATCGCGTCGAGCTCGATCACCGGCCGTACCCGGGCATCAGCCGCAGACGGTTCGCGCCGCGTGGCGCAACCAGTCGACCCCGAGCTCGAGGTCGGCGGCCGGCACCCGCTCGTCGGCGGAGTGGATGAGCGTCGCCGCGAGCTCCGGCGCCATCGCGCGGGCGGGGAAGAAGCCGTATGCGACCGTGCCGAAGGCCTCGCGCAGCCAGTGGCTGTCGGTGAACCCGGCCGTGCAGATCGGCACCGCCCGCGCGCCGGGTTCGCTCGTCTCGACGAACGACTCGACCGCCTGCCAGAGCGGCGTGTCGAGCGCCGAGCGGGTGCCACCCTGCGCCTCGATCCACTCGATGTCGTAGGAGACGTCGCCGCCGAGCACGGCGCGGATCATCGGCTCGACGTGGTTCGGATGCTGGCCGGGCAGGAGGCGGCAGTCGACGGTGATCTCGCAGACGGCCGGGATCACATTGCGCTGCCGCGACGCCGTGATCATCGTCGGCGAGAACGTCGGCGCGAGCAGCGGCTCGACGAGCTCGGCCGCGACCCGGTCGAGCCCGCGAGCGCGCTCGACCGCCGAGGCCGCCGACGGCACCTCGCCGAGCACGGTGCGCAGAAACCCCTCCACTTCCTGCTGGAGCTGCGGCTCGGGCCGGTACGCGGCCATCCGCTCGACGAGGCGCGCCGCCTTGACGAGCGCGTTGTCGGCGATCCCCGGCATCGACGCGTGCCCGGAGCGGCCGGTGACGCGAATCCGGAACGGCGCGCTCATCTTCTCGGCGGTCGAGCAGAGGTAGTACGCGGCCCCGCCGAGCTCGAGCCGGTCGCCGCCGCCTTCGTTGACGGCGTAGTCGCAGCAGATCGCGTCGGGGTGCTCGTGGCAGAGCCAGGAGAGCCCGTAGTCGAGGCCGACCTCCTCGTCGGCGGTGGCGGCGAAGATCAGGTCGCCGGACGGCTGGAAGCCCTCGCGCGCGAGCGAGGCGATCGCGACGGCGTTCGCCGCGACCTGTCCCTTCATGTCGAGCGCGCCGCGCCCCCAGACCTCGCCGCCGCGGACCTCGCCGGAGAAGGGCGGCACCGACCACTCGGCCGGGTCGGCGAGAACGACGTCCGTGTGCGAGAGAAGGAGCAGCGTCGGCCCGTCGCCACTGCCGGGGATCCGCGCGACGAGGTTCGCGCGCTCCGGCTCGCGCGCATACAGCTCGCACGCGACACCGTTCGCCTCGAGGTACTCGCGGAGGAACTCGGCGGCGAGCGTCTCGTTGCCCGGCGGGTTCGTCGTGTCGAGCCGGAGCAGGCGGCTCAGCAGGTCGACCGTCTCGTCACGCAGGCTCGTCGCGGCCACAGCCGGAGCATACTTCGCCCGATGAGCGACCTCTTCTCGGATGCAGCGGCCAGGCGGGCGAGCGAGGTCGCGCCGCTCGCGCAGCGCCTGCGGCCCCGGTCGCTCGACGAGTTCGTCGGCCAGGTGCACGTGCTCGGCGAGGGATCTGCGCTCCGGCTCGCGATCACCGGCGACCGTGTCCGCTCCTCGATCTTCTACGGGCCGCCGGGGAGCGGGAAGACGACGCTCGCCCGGATCGTGGCGGCGTCGACGGGCTCGCGCTTCGAAGAGCTGTCGGCCGTGTCGGCGACGGTGAAGGACGTGCGCGAGGTGCTCGCCCGGTCGCGGGAGGCGCTCGGGACGAGCGGCCGGCGGACGATCCTCTTCCTCGACGAGATCCACCGGTTCAACAAGGCGCAGCAGGACGCGCTGCTGCCGGCGGTCGAGGAGGGGCTCGTGACGCTGATCGGGGCGACGACCGAGAACCCGTACTTCGAGGTGAACTCGGCGCTCCTCTCCCGCTGCCAGGTCTACGAGCTCGAGCCGCTAGCGCCGGAGGACGTGCAGGAGATCGTGCGGCGCGGCGCGGGCGAGCTCGGAGTCGAGCTGGGCGAGGAGCTCGTCGCGCTCGCGGCCCGGCGCAGCGGCGGCGACGCACGCTCGGCGCTGAACATCGTCGAGCTCGCGACGGAGACGGCACGCGCCGAGGGCGTGCCGGTCGGGGAGGCGCACGTCGAGGACGCGGCGCGGAAGCGCCCGGTCGTCTACGACAAGACGGACGCGCACTACGACTTCACGTCGGCGTTCATCAAGTCGATGCGCGGCGGCGACCCGGATGCGGCCGTCTACTACCTCGCGGCGATGCTCGAGGGCGGCGAGGACGCGCGCTTCATCGCGCGGCGCATGGTCGTGCTCGCCTCCGAGGACGTCGGGAACGCCGACCCGCGCGCGCTGCTCGTCGCGGTTGCGGCGGCGCAGGCGGTCGAGCACGTGGGGCTGCCGGAGGCGCGGCTGAACCTCGCGCAGGCGGCGATCTACCTCGCGCGGGCGCCGAAGTCGAACGCGAGCTACGTGGCGCTGAACGAGGCGACCGCGGACGTCCGCGAGCACGGCTCGGTGCGGCCGCCGCGCTCGCTCCGGGACGCGAGCTGGTACGGCCGCAAGCTCGGCCACGGCGAGGGGTACGTCTATCCGCACGACGACCCGCGCGGCTTCGAGGTCGGCTATCTCCCCGAGGAGCTCGGCGAGCGCACGTACTACCGCCCGTCGGGCACCGGCGAGGAGGCCGGCTAACCGTCCACAGCCGTCCACGCAGGACATGTCCGCAGCGACGAACGCCGGCGGCAAGGTGCCTGGCACCTTCGTGGCGAGAGCGTCACGACCCGCGCAACCATGCGGCACAAACGTCACGAAAGCGTGACGCCGCGAGGGCGCGGTGCCAGGCACCGTTATCCACAATCGGCTCAAGCAGCCACGGCCGCTTCGAACACGGCCCTGGCGTCCGCGCCGAAGACGGCGAAGATCACGCGCTCGAGCGTCGCACCCTCGAAGCTCCGTGCCTCATCGACCATGATCAGAGCGCACTCCTCGAGCGGGAACCCGCCGACGCCCGTACCGAACGCGGGCAGCGCGAGCGACTCGCACCCAAGCTCGTCCGCGAGCGTGAGACAGGCACGCGTCGTCTCCCGCACGAGCCCGGCGTCCGTGGTCAGATCCTGACCCATCACGGCGCCGTGGATCACATAGCGCGCCGGTAGCCGCCCGGCACCCGTCGCGACCGCGGTGCCGCGCGGGATCGGTCCGAGTGTCATCGCCTCGCGCCCGATCTCCGGGCCGCCTGCGCGCTTGAGCGCTCCGGCGACGCCGGCCCCCATCCAGAGGTGGTCGTTCGCCGCGTTTGCGATCGCGTCCGCCTCGACCGCGGCGATGTCGCCCTCGCGTACTTCGAGCTTCACGGTCGGAGTATCGTCGCCGCATGGAGCTGCACGTCCACGAGTGGGGCGATCCGACCGGCCCGCCGCTCGTCTGCCTGCACGGCGTCACCGGCCACGGCGAGCGCTTCAAACGACTCGCCGAGGAGCGCTGGGCGCATCGCCGCGTGCTCGCACCCGACCTCCGCGGCCACGGCCGTTCGGGCTGGGATGCGCCGTGGACGTACCCGACGTACGTCGCCGATCTCGCCGAGACGGCGACCGCGCTCGGCCTGGAGAGCGCCGACTGGGCCGGACACTCGTTCGGCGGGCGGCTGATCCTCGAGCTCGCTGCCGTCCACCCGCAGCTCGTCCGCCGCGCAGCCCTGCTCGACCCGGCGATCCAGATCCTCCCCCACATCGCCACGCAGAACGCCGAGGACAGCATGGTCGACGCGATCTACGCCGATCGGGACGCCTATCTCGCCGAGCGTCTCGACCCGAACCCGCAGACGCCGCGCTTCCACGTCGAGGCGGACGTCGACCAGCACTGCGAGCCTCTACCAGACGGACGGCTCCGCCGCCGCACGTGCCAGCCCGCCGTCGTCTCGATCTACGGCGAGATCGCCACCCCGCCGCCGCCACCCGAGACGCTGCGAGCGCCGACGCTCCTCCTCTACGCGCCCGATTTCGGGCTCGTCCGCCCCCGACAGATCGAGGCGTACCGCGCCGCACTCGGCGACCGCCTGCAGGTGGTCGAGGTGCCGGGGATGCACATGGTGATGTGGGACGCGTTCGAGGAGACGGCCGCCGCCGCCGAGCAGTTCCTCGCCTCGAGCTAGAGGATCCGGGCGCCGAGCGCCGAGGCGACGAGCTCGACCGCGAGCTTGCCGGTCGCGTTCTCGCGGTCGAGGACCGGGTTCACCTCGACGACGTCGAGCGAGTCGGCAAGACCCGACGAAGCGATGATCTCCATTGCGAGGTGCGCCTCCCGGTAGGAGAGTCCGCCGCGGACGGGCGTGCCGACGCCGGGCGCCGTGTCGGGGTCGACCGCGTCGAGGTCGACGCTGACGTGGAGGAACGCGGTCCCAGCGGTGTGCGCGAGCGCCTCGCGCATGCACGGCTCGATCCCGTGCCGGTCGACCTCGCTCATCGTGAAGACCTTCGCGTCGATCCGGCCGAGCAGCTCGCGCTCGCCGTCGTCGAGCGACCGGACGCCGACAAGCGCAACCCGTCCCGCCTCGACCGCCGGCAGCGTGTGCCCGGGAAGCTCGAATGCGTCGCCGGCGAGCCCGAGCGCGGCCGCGAGCACCATGCCGTGCACGTTCCCGCTCGGCGACGTCAGCGGCGTGTTCAGGTCGCCATGGGCGTCCACCCAGATGACGCCGCCCCGTCCGCGCGCCGACGCCATCCCGGCGAGCGTGCCGAGCGCGACCGAGTGGTCTCCGCCGAGCACGAGCGGCGTCGAGCCGGCCCGGGCCGATTGCTCCACGAGTCCGGCGACGCGGCCGCAAAGCGCGAGGATCTGGTCGAGGTAGCGGGCACTCGGGTCGCCCATCGTCGTCGACTCAGCCACGGGCGCCTCGACGTTGCCGAGGTCCTCGACGCGGATGCCGAGCTTGTCCTCGAGATGCGCGCGCAATCCGGCGTAACGGATCGCAGACGGTCCCATGTCGACGCCGCGTCGCCCCGCCCCGAGGTCGATAGGCGCGCCGATCACGGTCACCGCCCGCGGCGCCTGTTGCATGGTCACGGCCGCAAGGCTAACGTCCGAGAGTCGATGGACCTGACGGACGCCCCGCCCTCCTCCCCGGTTCGTGTCCTCCTCGCCGACGACGAAAGGCCGTTCCTCGACGTTCTCCGCCCGCTGATCGAGCAGCAGCCCGAGCTGACGGTGGTCGGGTCGGCGCCGAACGGGCTCGAGGCGATCGAACTCACCGACGCGCTCCACCCCGACGCGGTCGTGATCGACCTGCACATGCCGCTCCTCGACGGTGTGACCGCGGTCGCACGACTCCGCAAGGATCACCCGACTCTGTGCCTGATCGCGCTCACGGGCGATCCGGCGCCGGAGCTGCACCAGGCGGTCAGCGACGCCGGAGCGGACGCCGTCCTGCTGAAGGCCGACCTCGTGGATTCGCTCGTCGAGCGGCTCACCGCGGTGCGTTCGCGGGCCTAGGACCTGGGCTACACTGACGCCCCGTTGCGGCGAGGTAGCTCAGTTGGTAGAGCACTCGGCTGAAAACCGGGGTGTCGCCGGTTCGAGTCCGGCCCTCGCCATCTGTTCTCTCTGAGCAAGCCGCCTTCGGCGGCTCGCTCTGTTCCCTTCGCACCGGTTGCTTGAGCGGCCGCAGTGGCGGCTCGCTCTGTTCCCCTCGCACCGCTTCGCTTTCCTGCTCGGGAACGGCGGGCAGCGCGAGCGGCCGTCCGGACGCAGAGGGCTGCGAGTCGCGCCCGTCGCGGCGGGCGCGACAACTAGAGGCGTCGTTGCAAAGCGAAGCCCCCGGTCACGCTTTCGCGTTCTCGGGGGCTTCAGGCGTCCGGACCGGTGTGACCGTGTCGCGGACTGCCGTTACCCTGAATCATAGCTCCGCCTGGCGCAGAGAGCGGTGGCCGGGCCAGAAGAAAAGTCTGCAAATTCC
>DATFMW010000162.1:0-2020 GCA_035266765.1 Gaiellaceae bacterium
TCGTGCTGGACAACCTCGTCAACAACGCGATCCGCTACGCGGGACCGGGGACGCGGTGCAGGATCTCGGTCGCGGGGGAAGCCGGCGGGCCGGTGCTCCGGGTCGGCGACGACGGCAAGGGCGTCTCGGAGGCCGACCTGCCGCGCCTGTTCGAGCGCTTCTACCGCGCCGACCAGGCGCGCTCGACCCGCGGCACCGGCCTCGGGCTCGCGATCGTGAAGCACATCGTCACCTCCGCCGGCGGCACGGTGGAGGCGACCGGCGTCCCCGGGCGCGGACTCGAGATCGTCACCCGCTTCCCCGGGTAGAGACGGTCGATGCCATGAGATCGTCCGTTCCGGGGCGTGGGCTGGTGCGTCTCGGGCGCCGCGGCGGGCGCTCGCCGCTGCTGGTGGCAGCGGTGAGTGGTCGACGGGGCGAAGCGCAGGCCCGTTGGAGGCCGGCTCCGCCGGCCGTAGACGGGTCGAAGCGGCCCAGGCGTGCCAGAGCGCGCAACCGGACACGCGCGATCATGGCATCGACCGTCTAGGCTTCCCCCATCTTGGACTGGCGCCTCTACCACGCGATCTACGGCGTCTCGCTCCACCACCACTGGGTGGGGACGCTCTTCCACGCGATCGAGCAGGCGAGCATCCCGTTCATGGTGATCGTCACCGTGGCGCTCTGGCTCCTCGCGCGCCCGGGTGCGAGCCGCAAGTGGAAGCTCGCCGCCACCGCGGCGCTCGGCTCGGCCGCAGTGGCGCTCGTGGTCAACCGGGCGATCGCCTCGCTGATCTGGCATCGCGACCGCCCGTACCAGACGCACACGATCGCGCATCCGTGGTCGAGCTCGCACGACGCCTCGTTCCCGAGCGACCACTCGAGCGCCTCGTTCGCGATCGCGTTCGCGGTGCTCATGTTCGACCCGATCGCCGGCGCGCTCTTCCTGCTCGCCGCCGTCGTGATCGGAGCCGGCCGTCTCTTCATCGGCGCCCACTACCCGGGCGACGTGGCCGCCGGGGTCCTCGTCGGCTTCGCCGCCGCGATCGTCGTTACGAAGCTCCTCCGCCCGGTGATCTCGCTGCTCGTCCGCGCCGTCGAAAAGCTCACCGACCCGATCCTGGGTCGCGTGTGGCGCCTCAGCAACAAGTAACAACGTGTCACTAAGTCGGTGGCGCCGGTGCCGCGACCGACCTGCGCGGGCGCGGCTCGAATCGCTGGACCACTGCGGAGGCGCCCGGCACTCCGCCCTCGTTCCCGAGCAGGAAAGCGAAGCGGTGCGACGGGAACAGAGCGAGCCGCTTAGCGGCTCGCTCAGAGAACACAGTCAGCCGAAGCGACCGGTCACGTAGTCCTCGGTCCGCTTGTCGGCCGGGGCGGTGAAGATCTTCTCGGTCGCGTCGTACTCGATCAGCTCGCCGTAGCGCTCGCCCTCCTCGCCCTGCGAGATCGAGAAGAACGCGGTCATGTCGGCGACGCGCGCGGCCTGCTGCATGTTGTGCGTGACGATCACGAACGAGTACTCGCCCTTCAGGTCGTGCATCAGCTGCTCGATCGCCTGCGTCGCGATCGGGTCGAGCGCCGACGCGGGCTCGTCCATGAGGACGACGTCCGGCTCGACGGCGATCGCGCGCGCGATGCAGAGCCGCTGCTGCTGGCCGCCGGAGAGCGAGAGCGCACTCGCCTTCAAACGGTCCTTGACCTCGTCCCAGAGCGCCGCCTGCGTGAGCGCGCGCTCGACCCGCTCGTCGAGGTTGTCCTTCAGCCCGAGCACCTTGAGACCCCAGGCGACGTTCTCGTGGATCGACTTCGGGAACGGGTTCGGCCGCTGGAAGACCATCCCGATCGTGCGCCGCACCGCGACCGGGTCGATGCCCGACTCGCAGATGTCCTGACCGTGATAGCGGATCGTGCCGGTCTGGCGGAAGTGCGGAATCAGGTCGTTCATCCGGTTGAGGCAGCGGATGAACGTGCTCTTGCCGCACCCGGACGGGCCGATGATCGCGGTGACGAGGTTCCGGTAGACCTCCAGCGAGACGTC
>DATFMW010000163.1:0-7044 GCA_035266765.1 Gaiellaceae bacterium
ACCGAGGAGGGGCTCGCCCGTCTCGAGGAGCGCCGGGCACTGCAGGCCGAGCTCGGCGTGCTCGTCGAGCGCGTCGACGCTGCCCGGATCTTCGGTCTCGAGACGAGCGACGTGCTCGGCGCGACCTGCTGCTGGTCCGACGGGCTCGGTGACCCGGCGGCCGTCGCGCGCGAGCTGCTCCGCCGGGCGCAGGAGCTCGGCGTCGAGGTGCGCGAGCAGACGCCCGCGGAGGATCTCGACGCCGACCTGCTCGTGATCGCCGCCGGCCGCTGGTCGGCCGGGCTCGGCGCGAAGGTCGGCGTCGAGCTGCCCATCCGCCCGCTCTGTCACCAGCTGCTCGAGACGTCGCCGCTCGCAGAGCTCCCCGACGAGCTGCCGATGGTGGTCGAGGAGGAGACCGGCTTCCACTTCTGCCGACGTGGCGACCGGCTGCTCGTCGCGATGCACGACCCGGAGCCGCGCTGGACGGACGAGCCCACGGTGGACGTGAGTCTCATCCCGGACTGGCTCGACCGGCTCGTCGAGCGCTTCCCGCTCGCGGTCGGCGCGACGATCGAGAACGGCTGGGCCGGCATCTACGACATGACCCCCGACGCGCACCCGATCGTCGGCCCGGTCGGCGCGGGCGTCTACGCCGTCTGCGGGTTCTCCGGGCACGGCTTCATGCAGTCCCCGGCGGTCGGTCGCGCGGTCGCGGAGGAGATCCTCCGCGGCGAGTCCTCACTCGATCTGACTCCGTATCGTCTGGAGCGCTTCGAGGCGGGCGGCCTGTTCCCCGAGCGCCTCGTGCTGTAGCCGGGTGGGCCACGCGAGCACCGCGGCGACCGCGACGACGGCGAGGTCGCGGGCGAGCAGCACCCACGACCACGGCGAGGAGTGCCCGAGCGCGAGGGGCCAGTAGTGGTCGGGGAACCACGCCGACGTGAGCACGAGCGCGGCGACGAGGAAGGCGGACCCGACCGCGCCCCGGAGCCCGCGCACGAGCGGCACGAACGGGACGAGCCAGATCAGGAACTGGGGCGAGAAGACCTTCCCGAACGCGACGAGCGCCGCCACCGCGGCGGCGCACGCGAGCAGCAGCGTCTCCGGGCCCGGGCGCCGGCGGCGCGCGAACGCGAGCCAGATTGCGGCCACCACGAGCACCTGGACGATCGCGGAGACCGCGGCGACTGGGCCGGCCGCCGAGCCACTGAGCGCCTGGGCGCCGTGGCTCGTGACCGTCGCGAGCGCGGGGGCGCCGAGATGCTCGGCCGCCATCAGCAGGGCCGCGCCGAGGCTCTCCACCTGCAGCGGCCGGTCGAGCTGTCCCGCGACGCTGTGCCAGACGCCTCCCGGGGCGACCGCCGCGAAGGGCACGAAGCACGCCGCCGCGACGACGGCAAACGCGGCGGCAGCCGCCGCGGCCGTCTGCGGGCCGCGCCGCCGCCAGAGGTAGGCGAGCCCGATCGGCGCGAGCACGATCGGCCAGAGCTTCGCCGCGAACGCGAGCCCACCGAGTCCGCCTGCGAGGAGCGGCAGGTCGTCGAGGAGCGCGGCGACCGCGGCGAGCGCGAGCAATGTCGGCCAGAGGTCGAAGCGCGTGTCGAAGAGCGAGCCGAGCGCGAGCGGCGAGCCGCCGACGAGGAGCAGTGCGGCCGTGCTGCGTTCGGGCGACGCGCCGACCGCGCGCAGCACGGCCGCGCCCGCGAAGAGGCAGCCCGCCCCGCACAGCCCCATCAGCACGGCGAACGAGGCGCCGTAGCTCCACGGCAGGTACGACGGCAGGAGGAACGCGGGCAGCGCCGCGGGCGGGTACTCGACCGAGAAGTCGCGGTAGGGGACCTGCCCCGCCCGCATCAGCTCGGCATACCCCTGGTAGACGGGCAGATCGGCGAGCCGGCCCTGCTCCAGCCACACCTGAAGGCACGCGAACGAGACGCCGAGGAGGAGCGCCGCAAGTGCCGCCACGGGCCACAGCCGCGGGCCGGCGGGCCTGCGGCCCCTCACTCGACGTCGAACTCCTCGGCGACCTCGGGCTCCTTCCCGATCAGGCGCGGGATCTCGCCGAGGTCGGGGGGCTCCTCGCCGAACGTGACGAGGCCGAGGCGCTCGTGCACCTCGTTCGAGATCCAGCGGTCGCCCTCCGGCAGTTCGGGCAGGTGCACACGCAGCTCCTCGAGCGACGTCTTCGAGTCGTAGAGCGACCAGATCAGGATGCGCGCGATCACACGGCGGGCGGGGACTGGGCGCTCTCCGCGGGCAGCTTCGCGAGCAGGGCCTTCACCTGCCGGACGATGTCGCTCTCCTCGTGTCCGAAGTCGTCGAGGAAGGCGTGAAGCGCTTCCCGGACGAGGTGCAGCTCGTTGTGGGTCAGCTCGATCGTGGTCATGACGTGAGCTTAGAACGGTCCGCGCGGCTTGCCGGCGTTGCGGTACACGCCGGCCGCGACCGTGTCGCTGCTCTCACATCCGGAAGATGCCGAACTCGGTGACGGGGATCGGTGCGTTCGCCGCGGCGGAGAGCCCGAGGGCGAGCACGCGCCGCGTCTCGAGCGGGTCGACGATCCCGTCGTCCCAGAGCCGGGCGGTGGAGTAGTACGGGTTGCCCTCGGCCTCGTACTTGGCGCGGATTGCGTCCTCGTCGGCGTCGCCGACCATCGCGAGGACGGTCGCCGCCTGCTCGCCGCCCATCACCGAGATGCGCGCGTTCGGCCACATCCAGAGCTGCCGTGGCCCGTAGGCGCGCCCGCACATCGCGTAGTTGCCGGCGCCGAACGAGCCGCCGGTGACCACCGTGAACTTCGGCACCGCGGCGTTCGCGACGGCCATCACGAGCTTCGCCCCGTCGCGCGCGATCCCGCCGGCCTCGTATTCGGCTCCGACCATGAAGCCGGTGATGTTCTGGAGGAAGAGGAGCGGGATCCGCCGCTTGCAGCAGAGCTCGACGAAGTGCGCTCCCTTCTGGGCCGACTCGGCGAACAGCACGCCGTGGTTGGCGAGGATCCCGACCGGGTAGCCCTCGATCCGGGCGAAGCCGGTGACGAGCGTCTCGCCGTAGAGCTGCTTGAACTCCTGGAAGCGGGAGCCGTCGACGATGCGTGCGATCAGCTCGCGCGGGTCGACCTGGTGGCGGAAGTCCTCGGGGATCAGCCCGTACAGGCCGGCCGGGTCGAGCGCGGGCGGATCCGGCTCGGCGAGCTCCCACGGCGGCTCCGGCCGGCGTTCGTGCAGGTTCGCCACGATGCCGCGCGCGATCGCGAGCGCGTGCTCGTCCGAGGCGGCGTAGTGGTCGGCGACCCCGGAGCGGCGCGTATGCACGTCGGCGCCGCCGAGCTCCTCCGCGGTCACGTCCTGGCCGGTGGCGGCCTTCACGAGCGGCGGCCCGCCGATGAAGATCGTGCCGGTGCCGCGGACGATCACCGTCTCGTCGCTCATCGCGGGGACGTAGGCGCCGCCGGCGGTGCAGGAGCCCATCACGACGGCGATCTGCGCGATCCCCGCGGCGGACATCTGCGCCTGGTTGAAGAAGATCCGCCCGAAGTGGTCGCGGTCGGGGAAGACCTCGTCCTGGAGCGGCAGGAACGCGCCGCCCGAGTCGACGAGGTAGAGGCAGGGCAGCCGGTTCTGCGCCGCCACCTCCTGGGCGCGCAGGTGCTTCTTGACCGTGAGCGGGAAGTACGAGCCGCCCTTGACGGTCGCGTCGTTCGCGACGATGACGCACTCGCGGCCCGAGACGACGCCGATGCCGGTGACGATCCCCGCGCTCGGGGCCTGCCCGTCGTAGAGCTCCCAGGCGGCGAGCGTGTTCAGCTCGAGGAACGCCGTGTCCGGGTCGACGAGCCGGTCGATCCGCTCGCGCGCCGGGAGCTTGCCCCGCGAGCGGTGCCGCTCCAGCGCTTTCTCGCCGCCGCCGCGGGCGACCTCTGCCGTCCGCCCGCGTAGCTCGGCCACGAGCCCGGCCATCCGCTCGTGCCGGCGGGCGAACTCCTCCGAGCCGGCGTCGATCTGGGAGGCGAGGACGGCCACGAGCGGAGCCTAACCCGCCGCGGGGGGTCAAGCTTGCGGCCGCGAATCCGACTACGGCGGTGTCAAGTCCCTCTCCTGAAGGAGACCAACCTGTGATCGACGGAAACGGCAGCGCGTCGTTGCTCGCCGACGCCCCGCGTGCAGGGCTTCCCTCGCCGGCCGAGTTTCGCCGTGCCGTGCTCGCCGCGGCGGCCGAGGCGCTCGGCCTCGAGGTACAGCGCGTCCAGTTGGCGTTCCAGCACGGTCTGAGCCTCGCCGACCTCGCCGAGGACCGAGGCGTCCCGAAGTCGGGCCTCGTGCGTGCCCTGGCACGGGCGATCGAGCGCCTGAACGCCGAGGGCGACGGCCTGCCCGGCGCGCCCGACCCGTTCGCCATGGCGCGGCGGATCGCCGACCGCCGCGGCGGCCTGCAGCGCCGGCGCCACCTGCGCGTCGCCGAGCCCGAGGGCTTCGGCGATCCGATCGCGAGCTCGTCACCGCTCGCGGTCATCTCGAGCGTGCTCGGGATGAGCCAGAACGGCATCCGGTCGGCGCTCGAGTCGGGGACGAGCCTCACCGACCTGCTCGCGGAACGCGGACTGTCGGTGGAGACCTTCGACACGGCCGCGTAAGCGCTGTCTACTCGGTTCGGCGGGCGATCACGACCTGCGAGCCGACGGCCAGCGTCGTCACCACCTCCGCCGACTCGACGTGCCACGCCGGCCCTGCGAGCAGGGGCAGGAGGTCGGAGGGCCGGCAGCCGCCGACGAGCTGAGGCCGCAGGGCCCAGAGCCGCGACCAGGCGGACGCGAGCAGTCGCGCGGCGGCGCCGTGGCCGGTCGTGAGCGAGGCGAGGCAGAGGAGGCCGCCGGGCGCGAGCGCCCGCGCGGCCTCGGCCACGACGGCCGCGGCGCGCTCGGGCGGGAGGAGGTCGAGCACGTAGGCCGAGACGACGCGGTCGGCCCAGCCGTCCGCGACGGGAATCCGCTCGGCCGCGTCGCCGAGCTCGATCCCGGCGCGGCCGCCGAACCCGGCGACGCGGCCGCGTGCGAGCGCGGCCATGCGCGGGCTGAGGTCGACTCCGACGAGCTGCGCGTCGGCGGGCAGCTCTCGGCCGAGGAGGCGCGCCGCGAGCGTGCCCGTCCCGCAGCCGACCTCGACGACGGCGTGGGCGTCGCCGAAGCGCCCGCGGGTGACGAGCACGTCGAGGGCGGGGTTCTCGTAGAACCGCTGCGTGTCCTGGAGCCGCCCGATCCGGTCGTAGACCCGGCGCGCCTGCTCGGCGTCGAGGTAGGTCACCGGCCCATCCTGACGGTCTCGCGCCGTGCCGTCGAGCCCGGTGCGTACGCTTGTTCGCATGGCCGTTCCGGGGATAGTGGCGCACCTCGATCTCGACGCGTTCTTCGCGGCGGTCGAGCAGCTCGAGAACCCGGAGCTGCGGACGCAGCCGCTGATCGTCGGCGGCGATCCGAAGGGCCGCGGCGTCGTCGCGACTGCGAACTACGTCGCCCGGCAGTACGGCATCCATTCGGCCATGAGCGCGGCCGAGGCCGTGCGCCGCTGCCCGCACGCCGTCTTCGTCCGCCCGCGGCACGTGCTCTACCGCGAGTACTCGCGTCATGTCTGGGAGACGGTGCGCGGGATCGTGCCGACCGTCGAGCAAACCGGCATCGACGAGGGCTACCTCGACCTCGGCGAGATCGCGAAGGAGTTCCTCGGCGCGCGCGTCGTCGCCGAGGCGGTGCAGACGGCGGTGCGCGCGGCGACAAGCCTCACGTGCTCGCTCGGCGTCGCCCCGTGCAAGGTCGTCGCGAAGGTGGCGAGCGACGCGCGCAAGCCCGGCGGGCTGACGGTCGTCCTCCCGGGCCAGGAGGCCGCGTATCTCGCCGGCTTCGACGTGCGGCGCCTCCCCGGTGTCGGCCCGAAGGCCGAAGAACGGCTGCGCGCCGCCGGCGTGGCGACGATCGGCGACCTCGCCGGCCTGGCGGACGCCGACCTGCGCCGGCTCCTGCCGGGCAGCGTCGGCGTGCTGCTCCGCGACCGGGCGCGCGGGCTCGACCCGCGCGGCCTCGAGCTCGACACGGCGCGGATCTCGATCAGCGTCGAGAACACGTTCGAGCACGACATCTCCGACCGCGAACGGCTCCACGACGAGCTGCGCGGCATGGCGGAGGAGGTCGGCCGGGCCCTCGAGAAGCGCGGCCAGACGGCGCGCACGGTGACGACGAAGCTCCGCTACGCGGACTTCTCGATCCGCAGCCGCTCGACCTCGCTCGCCGTGGGGATCGACGACGCCGATCAGATCGGCGCGCTTGCCTGCCGGCTCCTCGACCGCGGCCTCCGCGACCGGCCGGGCGCGCTGCGCCTCGTCGGCGTCGGTGTCTCCGGTCTCGCGGACTTCAGGCAGCTCCCTCTCGACCCGGATGAGAGTCCTCGATTCGCGGAGAACCGATGACTCGTGGCGAGCCTGTGCCAGCGGAGCGGGCGAGCGCAAGAAGCAGGGGCGGCACAGACCACCCCGTGCCGCGACCGACCTGTGCGGGCGCGGCACCCGCGCGAGCGGAAAGCGGAGCGCTTGCGCACGCGAGCGCAGCGAGCCTGTGCCAGCGGAGCGGGCGAGCGCAAGAAGCAGGGGCGGAGGGACTCGAACCCCCGACCTACGGTTTTGGAGACCGCCGCTCTACCAACTGAGCTACGCCCCTACGTCGGTTTCCGAGTGTACCGGCGTGTTTGCAAAACAGCCGTGTGGGCACGCATACCCCAATGAGTGGACTAATGGAAGAGCCGGAAGGCTTCGAGAACGAGTCCGAGGACGAGGAGATCATGGCGTCCCAGAGCGAGAAGGGCTCCGGCGAGAACGAGGAGATCATGGCGCCGCAGAGCGAGAAGGGCTCCGGCGAGGACGAGCCCGAGGGGTCGGGCTCCCGGTAGCAGTACGCTCGGCGCATGCAGCGCCGGGCGTTGACCGTCCTCTTCGCGGTTCTCGCGGTAGCACTGGCGGCGGTTTCCGCCGACGCCCTCGCGGGCGGGTCGAGCGCGCGCCGCCTGCTCGTCGGCTGCG
>DATFMW010000164.1:0-3046 GCA_035266765.1 Gaiellaceae bacterium
CGAGGTGCCGCTCGAGGAGGCCGGCCGCTCCTACGTCGACACGGTGTTGCGCGAGCTCCCGGACGAGCGCACGGTGCTCGGCGTCTCCGCCGCCGATCCGTACGGAGTCGGATTCGGCTGATCCGGGTGGCCGCGGATGGCGCCGCCGGCCCGCGGCTCGATGCTCACCTCATGAGAACGAAAGACGCACTGGCGACCCTCGCCGGCCTCGCGGGTGCCGGTCTTGTTTACCGCCGCGTCCTGCGCCGCCTGATGCTCGACTGGGGCGCGAGCGCCGAGGAGGCACGCGGTCACCTGCCAGGCGACGAGCTGCTCGCTCCCGCCGATGTCGTCTCGACCCGGGCGATCACGATCCGTGCACCCGCCCCGACGGTCTGGCCGTGGCTCGTCCAGATGGGCCCCGGCGACCGCGGCGGCGCCTACTCCTACGACTGGATCGAGAACCTGCTCGGGCTCGACATGCACAGCGTCGACCGGATCCTGCCGCAGTTCCAGCACGTCGAGGTCGGGGACGTGATCCCCGATCGGCGCGGCGTGCCGTGGCTGCGGTACGAGCGCGTCGAACCGGAGCGCGTGCTCGCGTTCCGTTCGGCCGACGGCACCTGGGTCTGGACGTTCGTGCTCGTCGAGGAGGGCGGCTGGACGCGGCTCCTGAGCCGCAACCGGATCCGTGTCGGCGGCTCGCTCGGAGGCCGGCTCGCGCTCGAGCTGATGATCCCCGGCTCGCTCGCGATGGAGCGGAAGATGCTGCACGGGATCGGGCAGCGGGCCGAGCGGCTCGCGGCCGAGGAGGCCGAGGAGGCGGCGGCGGCGGAAGCCGTCTAGCTGCGCCCGCGCAGGCGGGCGAGCAGGCCGCGCTTGGGCTCCGGCTCCGCCGCAGGGGCCGGTTCGGTCTGCTCGCGCGCCGACGCGTCGGGGGCGGGGCGCGCGTCCTCGGTCGAGACCATCGAGCGCGGAACGGCCTGCCGCTCGCGTTGCGCCCGGATGGCGGCGTTCATCTCGTCGAGATGCGATTGCTCGGGCATCGCCCGGACCTGGTACGCCGCAAAGGGGCGGGTTCCTCTCGTAAGCTTCTATGCATGTGCTTCGAGCTCGACTCCGAGCCGCCGATCCCGCGCATCGCCGGCGCGGCCGTCTCGCACGACGACCTCGTGCTCGAGACAGCCGACGGCAACCGCTTCGGCGCGTTCCTCGCGACGCCCGAGGAGGCGGCCGCGATCGGAATCGTGATCCTGCCGGACGTCCGCGGGCTCTACCGTTTCTACGAGGAGCTCGCGCTCCGGTTCGCCGAGCGCGGGTACGCCGCGGTCGCTTTCGACTACTTCGGCCGCACCGCGGGCATCGAGAAGCGGCCGGACGACTGGGATTACATGGCCCATGTGCAGCAGACGACCCAGGCGGGCGTCCAGGCCGACGTCGCCGCCTGCGTCGCCGAGCTGCGCGGCCGCGGCGTCGGCACGATCTTCACGGTCGGCTTCTGCTTCGGCGGCCACCACTCCTGGCTCGCCGCCGCCGCCGGTCACGGCCTCACGGGCGCGATCGGCT
Organism: Gaiellaceae bacterium; assembly: GCA_035266765.1. Taxonomy (GTDB): domain Bacteria; phylum Actinomycetota; class Thermoleophilia; order Gaiellales; family Gaiellaceae; genus Palsa-739. Next base: position 1,546 of record DATFMW010000164.1, read on the forward strand.
TCTACGGCCAGCCTGGGAGCCGCGGCGTCGGCCCCGGTCCCATCGACCGCGCGCCGCAGATGGAGTGCCCGATCCTCGCGCTCCAGGCCGGCGACGACGGCCACATCACGGCCGAGGCGAACGAGGAGTTCGACGCCGCTCTCGGCGCGGCCGGTGTCGAGCACGAGGTCGTGAGCTACCCGGGCGCTCCGCACAGCTTCTTCGACCGCAAGCAAGAGGATTTCGCCGACGCGTCCGACGACGCGTGGAACCGCGTGCTCGCGTTCGTCGAGCGCTACGCCTGAGAGCCCGCTCCACCGGAGCCGTAGCTCGCGACGGAGGAGCCGAGCAGCAGCGGCAGATCGAGGGCGACGAGTACGAGCGCGATCGTGAGCAGGACGAGCGGTGCGCCGCGCGTCCCGTCGTAGGTGAAGACGAGCTCGAGGAATCCGACCGCGACGACCGCCGCCGCGAGCGCGGGTCGAGCGACGCTGCCCGTGAGCCCGTCTCGCGCCGATCGCACGGCCGCGGCCGCGCAGAACAGGGCGGCGAGCGCGATCAGCACCGAGGGCGCCGCGAGCGGCGGGTGCCGCGGCACGTACGAGGCGACGACGATCACGCCGCACGCCGCGAACGCGAGCGACCCGAGCGCGAGCCCGGGCGCCGTGCGCAGGAAGCTCACCATGTCGCGATCCGCGTCATCACGATCAGCGTCGCGATCTGCATGCAGCCCTGGATCGCCGTGCAGACCGTGTAGCGGCTCATCAGCCGCGCGATCAGCTGGCCGTCCGGCTGCGGCTTGCGCAGCTCCATCAGCACGCCGATGTTCGCGGGCAGCAGCACCGCGAACGCCGTCAGCGCGAGGACGGCGACGATCACGAACGAGGCGACGACCCACCAGTGGCGCGGGTACGCCGTGTCGAGCACGCCGACCTTCCGCCCGAGCTGCCAGCCCGCCGTCATCGTCGTCAGCGCGAGCGTCGGCATCAGGACGAGCATCTTCGGCATCAACCGCCGCATGAAGGCGCCACGCACGGACGGGTCGAGCCGGCGCAGCACCGGGCCGACGAGGAAGCCCATGAAGAGGTCGACCCCGGTCCAGAGGCCGCCGAACGCGACGTGGAGGAAGTCGAGCGGCCAGAGCCGGTTCGAGAAGATCGCCACGAGCAGCAGGACGACCGCCGTTCCCGGGACGACGAGCAGCCCGGTCGGGATCAGCCGGCCGGCGGCGTGCGGCGAGGCGGGTGCGGTGATGGTGCCGACAACTGCTTCACTCATGGTCGGCGGAGCCTAGAGCATCCAACCGCCTTCGTCACCCGCCGGGGCGGGACGGGCCGCGGGAGCCGTTCGGCGGCCGCGCCGGCGGTCCGAGCCTGCGCCGCCGTTTCGCTACACTGCGCCGGCGCGAGGCGCCGTAGCTCAGCTGGTCAGAGCGCTGCACTCATAATGCAGAGGTCGGTGGTTCGAGCCCACCCGGCGCTACTCACGCGTCCACCTCGAGGTAGGAAAAGGAATGGCAACC
>DATFMW010000165.1:0-2026 GCA_035266765.1 Gaiellaceae bacterium
CACGATCACCGTGAACGTCAGGAACACCGTGTGCTTTCCGGTGCTCACGCTCGGGAACCAGAGGCTCATGAGCGACGTCCAGAAGATCGCGGCGCCGTAGTCGATCGCCGCCGTCACCCCGATCTGCCCGATCAGGTTGAACCAGCCCGAGAACCAGCCCCAGACCGGTGAGCCGAGCTTCGACGACCAGTAGTAGATCGCGCCGGCCGTCGGCATCGACGACGCGACCTCGCCCATGGCGAGCGCGACGAGCACGACGAAGAAGCCGACGAGGAGCCAGCCCCAGGTGATGGCGATCGGCCCGCCGTTGTCGAACGCGATGAAGTACGACGTGAGGCAGCCGGCGAGGATCGAGATGATCGTGAACGAGATGGCGAAGTTCGAGAACCCGCCCATCTCCCGGTAGAGCACCTGCGCGTAGCCGAGCTTGTGGAGCAGTCGCTCGTCGTCGTCGTGATGGACGGGAGCATCTGGCACGTCCGAACTCATCGAGCCTCCTTGGGATAACCCGTAATGAGAGACCGTTGTTCCCCCGGCGCGAAGGAAAGACCTCAGGCCGGACGGAGGTGCCTATCGTACTCCGTTTCTTCTCCCCGTTTCGGCCTTTGCGCGCTGCGATAGGGTCGCGGCATGCTGACGCTGGAGGAGTTGAGGGCCGACGTCGAGACGGGCGCGATCGACACCGTGATCGCCGCGTTCACCGACATGCAGGGCCGCCTGATGGGCAAGCGGCTGCAGGCCGAGTTCTTCCTCGAAGAGCTCGATGCCGGCCACGAGGTCGAGGGCTGCAACTACCTGCTCGCCCTGGAGATGGACATGGACCCGGTGCCCGGCTACGCGATTGCGAGCTGGGAGCGCGGCTACGGCGACTTCGGCCTGGAGCCCGACCTCGCCTCGCTGCGCCGAATCCCGTGGCACGAGGCGACGGCGCTCGTCCTCTGCGACGTCGTCTGGCACGACGGCTCACCGGTCGGACCCTCGCCGCGGCAGGTGCTGAAGGCGCAGGTCGAGCGGGCCGCCGCACTCGGGTACGACGTCGCGTTCGGCTCGGAGCTCGAGTTCTATCTCCTCAAGGAGAGCTACGAGGAGGCGCACGCGAAGCACTACCGCGACCTGACGCCCTCCGTGCCGTACATCCTCGACTACCACATCCTCGCCTCGGGCTACGACGAGCCGTTCATGCGCGACGCGCGGCTGGCGATGGCGGCGGCCGGCATGCGCGTCGAGTCCTCGAAGGGCGAGGCCTGGCCCGGCCAGCACGAGATCAACTTCCGTTACGCGGACGCGGTCAAGACGGCCGACGACCACGTGATCTACAAGACGGGCCTGAAGACGATGGCGCAGCAGCGCGGCTGCTCGGTCACGTTCATGGCGAAGCCCGACCACAGCTGGATCGGATCCTCGTGCCACATCCACTCGTCGCTCTGGCGCGACGGCGCCTCCGCGTTCGCCGGCGAGACCGACGTGTTCACGTCGTATCTCGCCGGGCAGATCGCGTGCGCGTCCGAGCTCGCGATCTTCTTCGCGCCGACGATCAACTCGTACAAGCGCTACGCAGCCGGCAGCTGGGCGCCGACGACGCTCGCGTGGGGCTACGACAATCGCACCTGCGGGTTCCGGATCGTCGGGCACGGCAACTCGCTGCGCGCCGAGACGCGGATCCCCGGCGCCGACGCGAACCCGTACCTCGCCTTCGCCGCGCTGCTCGCCGCCGGCCTCCATGGGATGGAACAGAAGCTCGAGCTGGGGCCGGCGTTCGAGGGCAACGCGTACGAGTCGGACGTCCAGCGGTTCCCGAGCACGCTCCGCGACGCGACCGCGGCGCTCGAGCACGGGACGATGGCGCGGGCGGCCTTCGGCGACGAGGTCGTCGACCACTACCTCAACTACGCGCGGACCGAGCAGCGCCTCTTCGACGAGGCCGTCACCTGCTACGAGCGCGAGCGCATGTTCGAGCGCGGCTAGTGCGGCGTCTCCCGACGTTTCGCCTGAAACTGCCGTCCCGTGACGCCGCACTTTGCGGCCG
>DATFMW010000166.1:0-3444 GCA_035266765.1 Gaiellaceae bacterium
CGTACGGGCCGGGCTCGCGACGCTCGAACGCGTGAGGGAGCTCGGTCTCCACGCCCGGATCGGGATCGAGTCGGGCGAGGTCGTCGCCGAGGACGCCGAATCGACGTTCGCCACCGGGGAGGCCGTGAACCTCGCCGCCCGCCTCCAGCAGGAGGCCGGCGACGACGAGATCCTCATCGGCCCCGCCGCTGCACGACTCGTCCGCGGCCGCGTCGAGCTCCAGCCCCTGCCGCCGCTCGAGCTGCGCGGCTGGCGTGAGCCGGTCGCGGCCAGCCGGGTCCTGTGCGCCACCGAGCTCGGCGCGCCGCCGCCTGCGATCGAGGCGCCGCTCGTCGGCCGCGAGTCCGAGCTCGACCTGCTCGAGACGACGTTCCGCCGCACCGCTCGCGACCGGCGGGCCACCCTCGTCACCCTCTACGGCGAACCCGGCGTCGGCAAGAGCCGTCTCGCGCGCGAGTTCGTCGAGGGCCTCGAGGGCGCCACCGTCCTCAAGGGGCGCTGCCTCCCGTACGGCCAGGGTGTCACGTACTGGCCGATCGCCGAGATGGTCAAGGCGTCTGCCGGCATCGCCGACGACGACCCGCTCGACGAGGCGCAGGAGAAGCTGCGCGCCTGCTGCGAGGACGACGCGGTCGCCGACCTGCTCGGCCTCGCCGTCGGCGTGCTCGAGGCGGTCGAGGGCGAGCGCGCCCAACAGGAGATCGCCTGGGCCGTGCGTGCCTGGAGCGAGCAGCTCGCGCAGGCGCAACCGCTCGTGCTCGTCTTCGAGGACGTCCACTGGGGCGAGGAGCCGCTACTGGAGCTCGTCGAGCACCTCGCCGCGTGGGTGCGCGAGGCGCCGCTCCTGCTGCTCTGCCTCGCCCGTCCGGAGCTGCTCGACGTCCGCCCGACGTGGGGAGGCGGCCGCGTCCGTGCGATGACCCTCGAGCTCGAGCCGCTGCCGCTCGCCGAGAGCGCCGAGCTCGTCTCCGCGCTCACCGCCGAGATCGGCGTCCCTGTCGACGTCGACGCGGTGCTCGCGAAGACCGAGGGGAACCCGCTCTTCGTCGAGGAGACGATCCGGATGCTCGCCGAGCGGCAGGGGCGCGGCGTCGAAAGAATTCCCGACACGCTCCAGGCGCTGATCGCGGCCCGCATCGACCGGCTCCCGTCGCCGCAGCGGCGGCTGCTCCAGCGCGCGTCCGCGATGGGCCGCCTGTTCATGCGCGGAGCGCTCGAGCACCTCTCGCCCGACGTCGACGACGTGGGGGCGAACCTCGACGGGCTGCTCCTGCGCGACCTCCTCCTGCACGAGCCGCGCACGACGATCAGCGGCGAGGCGACGTTCAAGTTCAAGCACGTGCTCATCCGAGAGGTCGCCTACGCCGGCCTCTCGAAGAGCTCCCGTGCCGACCTGCACCAGCGCTACGCCGGCTGGCTCGCCGAGCGGGCCGGCGCCGAGCTGCTCGAGATTCGCGCGTTCCACCTCGACCAGGCCGCGCGGCTCCTCGGCGAGCTCGACGGCGCGCCGCCGCAGGCGCTGGCCGACGAGGCCGCAGCGGCCCTCACCGACGCAGGCCGACGCGCGCTCTCGCGCGAGGCATTCCGCAGCGCCCGGAAGCTGCTCCTGCGCGCAGTCGAGCTTGCGCCGACGCTCGACCGTCGCTACCTCGCCGCCCGGGCCGCCTGGCGGCTCGCCGACTTCGGCGCCGTTGCCGTGGAGATGGAGACCGTCCGCGCCGCCGCCGCGCAGGCCGGTGAGGCGCGGCTCGAGGGACGCGCGCTGACCGGGCTCGCCGAGGTGGCGCTCAACTTCCGTGCCGACGCAGCCACCGCCCTCGAGCTCGCCGAGCGGGCGATGACACTGCTCGCCGACGAGCGCGCCGTTCCGTTCTTCGACGCGCTCTGGGCACGCGTGCACGTCGCCGCCTGGACCGGCGACCGCCGGGCCTTCCGCGACTACGCCGAGCGGGCGATCGCCGTCGCGCAGGAGCTCGATCGCAAGGACCTCGAGTCGCTCGTCACGCAGGCCCTCGCGCAGAGCTACCTGATGGAGCTCGACGCCGAGCACGCAGAACCTCTCGTTCGGCGCGCGCTCGACCTCTCCGCCGCCGCGAACAGCGTCGTCGGCCGCGCGCTCGCGGTCGAGTCCGCCGGCTCCCTCGCCTGGCTTCGCGGCGACGGCGATGCGGCCATCCGCGCCTTCGAGGAGGCGCGCGCGATGTACGCCGAGATCGGCTCCACCTCGAACGAGGCGACGCTCGGGCTCCATCTCGGCCGCGTCCTCCTGCGGCGCGGGGAGCTCGAGCAGGCGGCCCGGTTGCTCCGCGACTCCGAGCGCGTCCTCAAGGGCCTCGGCGACCGGGCCTACCTCTGCGAGGTGCAGCGCACGCTCGCACAGCTCCTCGTCCGCACGGGCAGTCTCGAAGAGGCGGAACGGCTCGCGCTCGAATCGCGCGAGAGCGTCGGCCCGGATGACCGTCTCTCCGTCTCGACGACACGACTTGCGCTCGGGGTCGTCCGCGCCGCCCAGGGCCGCGATGTGGAGGCAGAGGAGCTGATGCGCTCCGCCGTCTCCGAGCTCGAGGCCTCCGGGATGCGGACGGCCGAGCTGGAGGTGCTCGAGGAACTCACCGGCTTCCTGCACGCGCGCGGCCGGGCCGCCGAAGCTGAGAGCTACGAGGCGCGCGTGGCCGCGTTGTCGCCGAGCAGCACCGCGCCGATCGCCTGAGTCGACGCCTCGTCGGGCGACTCGCTGATCACCGTCGCCGGCCGTTCGAAGCGCGCGAGCGCGTCCCGCAGCGGCTCGGCCCGGAGCGTCCCCTCGCCGTAGGGAAGGTGCTTCGTCTCGTTGCGGTTCGCGTAGGCGATGTCGCTGAAGTGGACGTGGAAGGGGGCTCCTGGCTCGAGCACCGCGTCCACCGCCTCGAGCACCGACGCGAACGCGTCCACGCCGGTGAAGGCGCCGTCGCTCGTCGCGTGCAGGTGCGCGAAGTCGACCACCGGGCGCACCCAGCCGAGCCGTGAGGAGATGACCAGCACGTCGTCGAGCGAGCCGAGCTCGCGCACACGACCCATCACCTCGACCCCGAACGCGACCGCGCGATCCTTGCTCTCGAGCCGGGAGCGCAGCTCGGCGAGCTGCTCGCACACCGAGTCGAGCGCCTCCTCGCGCGTCCGCCCGAGCAGGAAGCCGGGATGGAACACGACGACCTCGGCGCCGCACGCGGCCGCGATCCCCGCGGAATGGTCGAGCATCCCGGTCGCCATGTTCAGCTTCTTGCCGCGCTCGACGTGGCCCATGAACGCCGCGAGCGGCGCGTGCAGCGACAGCGCGATCCCCGCATCGCGCGCGAGCTCGCCGAGCCGGGCGGCGACGTCGTAGTCCATCCAGAAGCGGCCCTCGAAGTCGATCTCGCAGGCCGTGAACCTGCCCGCGAGCAGGAGCTCCACCGCCTCCTCGGG
>DATFMW010000167.1:0-8574 GCA_035266765.1 Gaiellaceae bacterium
CGTCCCGCTCGAGGACACTGTCGTCTTCCCGGGCATGACTGTCACGCTGACGGTCGACGTGGGCGACGAGGATCGGGTCCTGCTCGTGCCCCGCCACGAGCAGGAGCACGCGAAGGTGGGCACCGTGGCCGAGGTGACCGACCGCGTCAAGCTGCCCGGCGGCCGCGCCGTCGCGCTCTCCGGCCTCCACCGCGGCGTCATCGGCGCTGCCCACACCGACCCGCTTGGGAACCTGCGCGCGGAGGTCGAGGAGGTTCCCGACGACAACCCGCCGCCCGTGCAGACGCGCGAGCTCGAGCGCGAGTACCGCGCCGTCGTCGAGGAGATCCTCGAGCTGCGAGACGCCGACGACCGCGTCCGCGAGTTCCTGCGCGCGATCACCGAGGCCGGCGCGCTCGCCGACACCTCCGCGTACGCGCCCGACATCACGTTCGCCCAGCGCGTCGAGCTGCTCGAGCACGTCGACGTCGTCGCCCGGCTCGAGTTCGCCCTCGCGCTCCAGCGCGAACGGCTCGCCGAGCTCCAGGTGCGCCGCCGCATCCGGGACGACGTCGAGTCCGGCGCCCAGAAACAGCAGCGCGAGTGGTTCCTCCGCCGCCAGATGGACTCGATCCGGAAGGAGCTCGGCGAGGACGAGGGCTCCGTCGTCGAGGAGTACCGGGCGAAGATCGACGAGGCCGGGATGCCGGACGAGGTCCGCGCCCAGGCCGAGCGCGAGCTGCGCCGCCTCGAGACGATGGGCGACGCCTCCGGCGAGGCGTCGATGATCCGCACGTACCTCGACTGGCTGACGAACGTGCCGTGGTCGAAACGGAGCGACGAGCTGCTCGATCCCGTCCACGCGCGCGAGGTGCTCGACGCAGACCACGCGGGCCTCGAGGACGTGAAGGACCGGATCGTCGAGTACCTGGCCGTGCGCAAGCTCCGCCAGGAACGGGGGATCCCGAACGACAAGCGGTCGGGCGCGATCCTGACGCTGATCGGTCCGCCCGGCACCGGCAAGACCTCGATCGGCGAGTCGGTCGCGCGGGCTCTGAACCGCGAGTTCGTCCGGATGTCGCTCGGCGGGATCCGCGACGAGGCGGAGATCCGCGGCCACCGGCGCACGTACATCGGCGCGCTGCCGGGGCGGCTCGTCCGCGCCCTGCGGGACGCCGGGACGATGAACCCGGTGATCCTGCTCGACGAGGTGGACAAGGTCGGCGCCGACTGGCGCGGCGACCCGTCCGCGGCCCTGCTCGAGGTGCTCGACCCGGCGCAGAACCACTCGTTCCGCGACCACTACCTCGACGTCGAGCTCGACCTCTCCGAGGTCTTCTTCATCGCGACGGCGAACGTCGCGGACACGATCCCGGCGCCGCTGTACGACCGGATGGAGGTCATCCGCTTCGACGGCTACACGACCGACGAGAAGATCGCGATCGCGCGCGGCTACCTGTGGCCGCGGCAGCGCGAGCGGAACGGGCTGCGCGAGGACGAGGTCTCGGTCACCGACGACGTGATCGGCCTCGTCGTGTCCGAGTACACGCGCGAGGCGGGCGTCCGCCAGCTCGAGCGGGAGCTCGGGACGATCCTGCGCAAGACCGCGACCCGCGTCGCGTCGGAGACCGTCGAGCCGCCGGTCGCCGTGGACGTCGACGTCATGCGCGACGCGCTCGGCCGCCAGCGCTTCTTCCAGGATGCGGCGGAGCGGACGGCCGTGCCCGGTGTCGCGACCGGGCTCTCGGTGACGGGAGCCGGCGGCGACGTGCTCTTCATCGAGGCGGCCACGATGGACGGCGGCAACGAGCTGCTCCTGACCGGCCAGCTCGGCGACGTGATGAAGGAGTCGGCGCGGATCGCGCTCTCGTACGTCCGCTCGCACGCGGAGGAGCTCGGCATCGACCCGACGTCGTTCGACGACCGCTCGTTCCACGTGCACGTGCCCGCGGGAGCGATCCCGAAGGACGGGCCGAGCGCCGGGATCACGATTGCCACCGCGCTCGCCTCCCTCCTGTCGGCTCGACCGGTGAAGCACACCGTCGGCATGACCGGCGAGGTGACACTGCAGGGGCGTGTCCTCCCGATCGGCGGGCTCAAGCAGAAGGTGCTCGCCGCGCATGCGGCGGGGTTGACCGACGTGGTCATCCCGGAACGGAACCGGGCCGACCTCGAGGATGTCCCCGCTGACGTGCGCGAGACGATGCGGTTTCACCCGGTGATGACGCTCGGCGAGGTGCTCGAGCTCGCGCTCGAGCCGAAGTCGAAGTCGCACCTCCAGCCGGTGCGCTAGGACGGCTGACGGTGCGTTGCCGCGAGTGCCAGCCGCTTCCCGAGGAGGTCGCCCGTGCGGCCGACCTCCTCGGGCGCCGCTGGGTACTCGCGATCCTGTGGGCATCGGCCGAGGCCGGCGCCGTGCGCTTCAACGAGTTCCGGCAGACGCTCGAGGGCATCCCGCCGCGGACGCTCGCAGTGCGCCTCGTCGAGCTCGAGGAGGCCGGCATCCTCGAGCGGCGCGTCCTCGACACGCGCCCGCCGCGGGCCGAGTACCGTCTCACCGTGACGGGTCGCCGCCTCGGCGTCCTCGTCGAGGCGATGCACGCCTGGGCGGCGCAGCGCTAGGCCGCAGCGCCGCCGAGCGCCGCGATCTCGCGCTGCCCGGCGAGGCGCTCGAGGGCCCGCGTCTCGATCTGGCGGATGCGCTCGCGCGTGACCCCGAGCTCACGGCCGATCTGCTCCAGCGACTTCGGATCCGCGTCGTCGAGCCCGTAGCGGAGCCTGATCACCGTCTGCTCGCGCTCGGGGAGCAGGTCGATCGCCCGCCGCAGCGTCCCCTCGCCGAGGCCGACGACGACCTCCTCCTCGACGTCGCCCCGGTCGGTCGCGAGGATGTCCCCGAACGACGCGTCGCCGTCCTCGCCGATCGTCTTGTCGAGGCTCGCCACCGTCCGCGCCGCCTCGCGCACCTCGCGCACGTGCTTCGGCTGGAGCTTTGCCTTGCGCGCCACCTCCGCGTCCGTCGGCGACCGCTCGAGCTGCGCCGTCAGCTCACGCTCCGCCCGCGCGATCTTCTGCTCGCGCTCGACGACGTGGATGGGAAGCCGGATCGTGCGCGACTTGTTCGCCACGCCGCGCTGCACCGCCTGGCGGATCCACCACGTCGCGTACGTCGAGAACTTGTAGCCGCGGCGCCAGTCGAACTTCTCCACCGCACGGATGAGGCCGATGATCCCCTCCTGGATCAGGTCGAGCAGCGACAGGTCATGCCCCTGGTAGCGCTTCGCGATCGAGACGACGAGGCGGAGGTTCGCGTTGATCATCGTCTCCTTCGCCTGCGCATCGCCGCGCTCGATCCGCTTCGCGAGCTCCACCTCCTCGGCGGCGCCGAGCAGGGGATACCGGCCCAGCTCGTTGAGGAAGAGCTGGAGCGAGTCGGTCGTCATCGCGGCGAGGTGCACGTTGTCGTAGTGCGTCTCCTCGACGTCGGGCACGCCGCAGTCGTCGGTCAGCTCGATTCCCTGCACCTCGAGCCGCTCGTAGAGGGCGGCGATCTCGCCGTCGGTGAGCTCGAGCTCGCCGACGGCCTCGCTGAACGCGGACAGGTTGACGCACCCGTGCTCGTCGCCGTGCTCGAGCAGTGCTCTCAGGCGGTCGTGGCTCATCTCACTCTTGCCCTTTCCGCACGCTCGCAGTTCCTAACCTCCGCCTACGGCCTGGTTTGCCCACCCGCCTCGGCCGGTAGACTTCCTCTCGGTGGCGCCGGACTCGATCCTGGAGATCGTGTTTCTCATGGTGATCCTCAAGATCCCCATCGTCTACCTCTGCGGCGTTTGCTGGTACGCGATCAAGGCGGAGCCGAGACCCGGCGAGGGAGCAGCCGTGGGCGCGAAGACCGACCCCGACGGGCCCGGGCCCGGCTGGGGGCGGCGGCTGCGGCCACGTGGCCGGCGGCCGCGTCCGCCGCACGGCGCTCCCGCCCGCTCGTATCCGCGTACGCCGCGTACCGCCGCCGCACGGGCTAAGGTTGACCGTCCATGAGCGCCGAAGCCGCCAACGCCGAGCCGACCCGGTCGGGCCCGGCCGACATCGTCTCCGGGTATCTGTCGGCGCTCGCGATCTTCGCGAGCCTCGTCGCACTCGCCTGGCACCCGCTCAGGCTCGTGCCGTTCGCGATCGTGCTCGCGCTCGTCGCCTCGGGGATGAGCCACCGCAACCGGCGGCTCGCGTTCGCGGCCGTCGTGATCACGGCGATCTGCTTCTTCCTCGGGATGACGATCGCCGTCGTCACCCAACGGCCCCTCTGGTAGCCCGGTCGCTGCTACAACGGCCGCTGCTACAAAGGGTGTGACGATGTCTCGACCCGAGGTCGACGGACTCAACACGGGGTATGCGGCGCTGCTCCTCGAGCAGTACCTCGACAACCCCTCGGCCGTCCCCTCCGAGTGGCGTGCGCTCTTCGAGGGCGCCCCGGAGGAGGTGCTCGCGGCCCAACCCGGCCTCGCCCGCCTGCTCCAGCTCCGCGGCAACGGAGGCAACGGACACGCAGCCCCGGTGGCGCCGCCCGCACCCGCACCCGCACCCGCACCCGCACCGGCGCCCAGGCCGGCGGCCCCGCCCGCCGCGGCTCCGGACCCCGAGCTGCTCGGCGGCGTCGCCGCCTCGATGGCGCTCGTCAAGGCGTTCCGCATGCACGGCCACCTCGCCGCGCGGCTCGACCCGCTCGGCTCGGAGCCGCACGGCGACCCGGCACTCGAGCCGGAGCGCCTGATCCCGAAGCTCACTCCCGAGCTCCAGTCCCGTATTCCCGCGTCGATCCTGCGCCTGTACGTCGAGGGCGACACTCTCGCCGACGCGCTGCCGCGGCTTCAGGAGACCTACACCGGCACGATCGCGTACGAGATCGAGCACATCTCCGACCACGAGGAGCGCGTCTGGCTCCGACAGGCGATCGAGTCGGGCCGCTACCGGCGCCCGCTCTCGCCGGAGGAGCGCGTGGGGCTGCTCGGCCGGCTGAGCGAGGTCGAGGGGATGGAGCATTACCTGCGCCGCGCGTTCCTCGGCCAGAAGCAGTTCTCGGTCGAGGGGCTCGACGCGATGATCCCGATGCTCGACGAGGCGGTCGAGCTCGCTGCCGAGGCGGGCGCCCACGAGGTCGTGATCGGGATGGCGCACCGCGGCCGGCTCAACGTCCTCGCCCACGTCGTCGGGCGCCCGTACGAGACGATCCTGCGCGAGTTCGAAGGGGAGCGGACGATCGAGGCGGTCGTCACCTCGGACGAGGGCGGCACCGGTGACGTCAAGTACCACCTCGGCGCCGCCGGCGTCCGGACGACGCGCGTCGGCGAGATCGTCGTCACGCTCGTCTCCAACCCGAGCCACCTCGAGGCGGCCGACTCCGTCGTCGAGGGCCGCGCCCGCGCCGAGCAGACCGACCGCTCGACGCGCGCGGGCGACCACGATTCGGCTGTGGCGCTCCCGATTCTCATCCACGGCGACGCCTCGTTCGCCGGCCAGGGCACGGTCGCGGAGACGCTGAACCTCGAAGGGCTCGAGGGCTACTCGACCGGCGGGACGCTGCACCTGATCGCGAACAACCAGGTCGGGTTCACGACGGATCCGGAGGACGCCCGCTCGACGCGCTATTCGAGCGATCTCGCGAAGGGCTTCGACATCCCGATCGTGCATGTGAACGCCGACGACCCTGAGTCCGCGCTCGCGTCGATTCGGCTTGCGCTCGCGTACCGGCGCAAGTTCGGCCATGACGTCGTCGTCGACCTCGTCGGCTACCGGCGGCACGGCCACAACGAGCAGGACGAGGCCGCGTACACGCAGCCGCTGCTCGCCGCCGCGATCGCCGATCACCCCACCGTGCGGGAGCAGTACGCCGCCCGCCTCGTCGCCGAGGGCGCGCTGGGCGCCGAGCAGGCGGACGAGCTGGTGAGCGACGTGCAGACCCGGCTCAAGCGCTCCCATGAAGCCCTGAAGGAGACGTTCGGCGTCGGCGGCGCGGGGTCGCCCGCCGCGGAGCAACGCCTGCCGGTGTCAACCGGCGCCGACGTCGTCACCGCGGTTCCGGCCGACCGGCTGCGCGCCCTGAACGAGGAGCTGCTGCGCGTCCCGGACGGCTTCTCGCCGCACCCGAAGCTGATGCGCCAGCTCGAGCGGCGCCGCGAGGCGCTCGATCAGGGCGGCATCGACTGGGGCCAGGCGGAGGCGCTCGCGTTCGCGTCGCTCGTCGTCGACGGGGTCCCGGTCCGCATCACCGGTCAGGACACGGGACGCGGGACGTTCTCGCACCGTCACGCCGTCCTGCACGACGTGAACATCGGGCAGACGTTCACGCCGATGCAACACCTCGACGACGCGGGCGCCTCCTTCGAGATTCACAACTCGCCGCTGTCGGAGTACGCGTGCGTCGGCTTCGAGTACGGCTACTCGGTCGCGGCGCCCGAGGCGCTCGTGCTCTGGGAGGCGCAGTTCGGCGACTTCGCGAACGGCGCGCAGATCATCGTCGACCAGTTCATCTCCGCCGGCCTCGCGAAGTGGCGCGAGACCTCGCGGCTGACGCTCTTGTTGCCGCACGGCTACGAGGGCAACGGGCCCGAGCACTCGAGCGCGCGGCTCGAGCGGTTCCTCCAGCTCGCGGCGCAGGAGAACATCCGCATCTGCAACTGCACGACCGCGGCGCAGTACTTCCACCTGATCCGCCGGCAGGCCCTCGACGCCACGCCGCGGCCGCTCGTCGTGATGACGCCGAAGGGGCTCCTACGGCTCAAGCAGGCCTCGTCGTCCCTCGACGACCTCGCCTCGGGACGCTTCAACCCGATGCTCGACGACGCCGGCGCAGACCACGAGCGCACCGAGCGCCTGATCGTCTGCCAGGGGAAGGTCTACTACGACGTCGTCGGTCACGAGCTCTACGATCCGGTCGCCGACCGGGTCGCGGTCGCGCGGATCGCACAGCTGTATCCGTTCCCGGTCGAGACGGCGAAGGAGCTCTTCGGCTCCTACCCGAACCTGCGCGAGATCGTCTGGGTGCAGGAGGAACCGCAGAACATGGGCGCCTGGCGGGCGATCCGGCACCGGCTCGAGGAGGCGAAGCCGGACCGGGTGCCGCTGCTCTACGTCGGCCGCCCCTGGCGTGCCAGCCCGAGCGAGGGGTACCCGACGTCGCACCTGCGCGAGCAGGACCGGATCGTCCGCGCGGTCCTGACGCTGCCGGAGAGCTAGAGCCGCCGCCGCCGGCGCGCTTCGACCGCGCGGGCCGCGAGCCTCGGCCCGTGCTCGCGGGCGAGGCCCATCAGCTGCTTGCGCTGCTTCGGAGGCAGGCGGCGCCACACGTCGTAGAACGCGACCGCGAGGCCGACGGGGCCGGGACGGAGCTTGCCGAGACGGGGCGCCATTCGCCGCATCCTCGCAGATCGGCGCGGCTGGCCGCTCGGGCTAGCTGCCGTCCCCGGCCGTGAGCGCCACGGCGACGGAGGTCTGCAACGGCTGCATCGTCGAGCCGCTGGGAGCGGGAGCGGGCTGCGAGCTGGAGCCGGAATCGGACTGCGACGTCGTTGTGGTCGTTGTGGACTGCGACGTGGGTTGCGTCGGCGTCGGCGACGAGGACTGCGACGTGACCGAGGACTGCGTCGCCGCCTGCGACCCCTGCTGCTGGAGCTGCGCGGGCTGTTCGTGCAGGCCGCTGTTGCTGCCGAGCACCGTGCGGAGATTCTGCAGCGAGTCGTTGCCGTCGATCGGAATGGGAATCGGAAGCGGGCCGGGGTGGCGGCCGGGGATCCACACCGGGACGTGCGGCCTCGACGGCGGCTCGGACGGAGGCTGCACGGGAGGCGGCGAGCGCTTCTCGACCGGCGGCTTGCGGTTCGCCGCGGTCGCCGGAGCGGCCGGCGCCGCGACCGGGGCTGGGGCCGCGGGCGCCGCCGGCGCGGGGGACGGTGTCGGCACCGGCGTCGGCGTCGGGCTTTGCGCCGGGTTCTGCGCCGGGTTCTGCGCCGGAGGCTCCGGCGCGATCGTCGGCTTCGGCCCGGTGAGCCTCACCGGACGCAGCGGCCGCGGCGGGCCGACCGTCGCGGAGCCGGGAGCTGTCCGCCGGCTCGGCCCGACAGACGGCCCGAGAGACGGGGCAAGCGGCCCGAGAGACGGGGCAAGCGCGGGCGGCGCGGGCGCAGCGAAGGGCGTCGCGACGAGGCGCCCGGCGGCTCCGAGGTTTGCGAGGCCGCCGCGGTCGGGCGCGCTGCGGAGGAGCGGCGGTACGGCCGCGGCATGCACGACGGTGGTCGCGGCGGCGGGAGGAGGGCCGAGCCGAACCGGTGTTTCGCCGCCGGGGCCGAGGAAACGCGGGATCAACACCGTCCCCGCCACCGCACCGGCGAGCAAGAAAGCTGCAGCGAACCGCCCGATGAGTCTTATGCTGGCGTATCGGGGTGCCGACAACATCCCTCGAAAGGGGAGAGTCGGCATGCGGCGACCGACGCCCGGGCAGCTGTGGAGGTGGGCCGCGTGGTGAGCAGCTTCAAGGTCAAGCTCGTCCTCTACTTCGTGCTGCTCTCGCTCCTTCCGATCGCGGCGGCCTACTGGGGCTTCACG
>DATFMW010000168.1:0-4683 GCA_035266765.1 Gaiellaceae bacterium
CCGGCCGGAACGCCGCGAGCGCCGCCTCGACCTCGGCGACGTCGGCGTCCCAGCGCGTCTGCCGTTCCGCGTCGAGTGCGTAGCGCCCGCGCCGGAACCACCAGTCGTCGTACTCGGGTGCGCGCGCCGCGTAGTAGCGACGCTGCTCTGCGAGCAGCGAGTCGCTCATCAGGAGAGCACCTGGAACGCGATCAGCGTCACGAGCGCCCCGAGCGCGCCACCGTAGAAGACCTCGAGCGCCGAATGGATGCCGGCCTCGACGCGCGTCTGGGCGACGAGAAACGCCATGATGAACGTGAGCGACGAGATGAGGAAGCGGTGGTCGTCACCGATGATGTAGGTCGCCGCCATCCAGCCGGCGAACGCGATCGCGGCGTGCCCCGACGGCAGCCCACCGCGCAACGGCGTCCCGCGCCCGGTCCACGCCTTCGTCCCGATCACGACGAGGATCACGAGCACGAGCGCGGCGAGCGTGATCTCTGCGGGCGCGTCGCGGACGCGGTCGAGCAGCCTCGCCGACCGGTGCGCCGCAGCCTGTGCGAAGACGAGATAGCCGATCGCGACCGCCGTGATCGTCGCGATCAGCACGGCGCCGGCGGCGACGTCCTTTGCGAGCTTCGCGTTCGGATCGAACGAGGTGGTCGAGACGTCGATCGCACCCTCGATCGCCGAGTTGATCATCTCGGTGATCAGAACGAACGCGATCGCGAGCAGGAGCGCGACGAGCTCGAGCCGCTGCACGCCGACTGCGACCGCGGTGGCGATCACCGCAATCGCGACGGCGAAGTGGATGCGCAGGTTCCGCTGGGTGCGGAGGACGTGGATGATCCCCTCGAAGGCGTAGTTGAAGCTGTCGATCACCGTCGGCGCGCGGCCGGGCGCCGGCGGCGGCATGCGGTGCGACCGCGACTGCTGGGGTTGCTGCTCGGGGTCGCGCCGCGGGCTCGAGACGGTCATAGGTGCAGCGCCTCCCGCGCCTCCATCGCCGCACCGTGCTCGTAGCCGAGCAGGTGCAGGACGGCATGGACGAGCGGCGCCCGCCACTCGGAGCCAACGACGTCGGGGCAGACGACGACGTCGCCGAGCTGGCGCGGCATCCCCTCGGGCAACGCGTCGAGGCCGTCGATCGGGAACGCGAGCGCGTCGGTCGCCTCGTCGATGCCGAGGTGCTCGTGCTTCAGCGCACGGCTCTCGTCGGGCCCGACGAAGACGAGCCCGAGATCCCCCGCGTCGACGCCCTCGGCGGCGAGCACGCGGCGGACGAGCTCGACGGCGGCAGCCTCGTCGACCTCTGCGCCGGAGCGGTTCTCCACGTCGACCTCGATCACCGGCTGCCCCCGCTCACCGGCTGCGCTGGGTCCCGGTCTGCTCGGCGTGCGCCTTGTACGCCTCGACGATCCGCTGCACGAGCTTGTGACGCACCACGTCCTGGTGCGAGAAGTGGACGAACGCGATCCCCTCCACCGAGGAGAGGATGTCCTGCACCTGGATCAGCCCGGACGCCTGCTCGCGTGGCAGGTCGACCTGTGTGATGTCGCCGGTGATCACGACCTTCGAGCCGAAGCCGAGCCGGGTCAGGAACATCTGCATCTGCTCCGGGCTCGTGTTCTGCGCCTCGTCGAGGATGATGAAGCTGTCGTTCAGGGTGCGACCGCGCATGAACGCGAGTGGCGCCACCTCGATCGTGCCGCGCTCCATGTACGCGTTCAGCTTCTCCGGGTCCATCGTGTCGTAGAGCGCGTCGAACAGCGGCCGCATGTACGGGTCGACCTTCGCGAGCACGTCGCCGGGGAGGAAGCCGAGCCGCTCGCCCGCCTCGACCGCCGGCCGGGTGAGGATCAGTCGCCCGACCTTCCGCTCCGAGAGGGCTGCGACGGCGAGCGCGATCGCGAGGTACGTCTTGCCGGTGCCGGCGGGGCCGATGCCGAACGTCACGGTGCAGTCGCGGATCGCATCCACGTAGCGCTTCTGGGTCACCGTCTTCGGCGTGATCCGCTTGCCGCGGTGCGACCAGACGACGTCCTCGAAGATCTCGCGCACGTCCTCGGCCTCGTCGATCGCGCTCAGAATCGTGTCGACGGTGCCGGCGCCGATCTCCTGGCCGCCCTCGACGAGATCGACGAGTTCCTCCACGACGGCGCGGGCCTCGGTGACCTTGAGGTCGTCGCCCTCGAGCGTGAGCCGGTTGCCGCGCAGGTTGACGGCGCAGCCGAGCCGGTCGCGGAGTGCGTGGAGCACGCCGTCGCCGATGCCTGCGAGCTCGGCGGCGACGTCGTTCGAGACGTCCAGGACTTCCTGCACGCGGTCAGTGTAGGCCCGGCTACCGGCGGGCGAGCTCCGCCGCCGGGGCGGCGCGAGGGCTACGAGCCGGGTTCGCGGGCCCGCGCGACGGCGGCGCCGAGCAGAGCGCCGAAGAGCGCATGCCCCGTGGTTGCGGCCGCGAATGCGCGCCGGCTCGTGACGAGCCGCGGCCACGTCCCGTCGCGCCGCTTCGGGTGGACGCGCTCGACGAGAACGAGGCTCGGCCAGAGAAGCGTGTTCTCGACCACCGCGGCGGCGACCCCGGCACGGACGCCCCGCCCACCGAGGCGCACGAAGACGCGCCCGAACACGGCGCCCGCGGCCGCGTGCGTGACGAAGTTCGCGAGCGGCTCCAGCCGTCCGCGCGTGAGGAACGGCCCGACGAGCTCGGAATCCGCGTACGGCGTCCCGAACGCGCGCTTCAGGAGCGGGTCGCACGCAAACCAGGCCGCGGCGGCGGCGGCGCCTGCGGCGCCTCCCCGCGGAGCCATCGCCTACGCGAGCTTCTCGCGGACGATCTGGCTCACCGTGGAGCCGTCCGCGCGCCCGGCGATCTGCGGCATCACGTCCGCCATCACCCGCCCGAGGTCGGCCATGCTCGTCGCGCCCACCTCGGCGATCACGTCGTCGACGATCTCCTCGACCTCGTCCTCGGAGAGCGGCTCCGGCATGAACTCCGCGAGGATCTCGAGCTCGCGCTCCTCACCGACCGCCTGCTCCTCGCGTCCGCCCGACCGGAACGCCTCCGCCGCCTCGACCCGGCGTTTGCGCTCGCGCTGGAGCACCTGGAGCTCCTCGTCGTCGGAGAGCGGCCGCTGCAGCTCCTTCTGCGAGTTCTTGAGCGCGTTGAGGATCAGGCGCAGCGCGTCGCGGCGCTCGGCGTCGCGGGCGCGCATCGCGTCCTTCAGATCGTCCTCGATCTCCTCGATCAAGCTCACGCCATCCTCCCCAATCCGCCGCTCAGCACATGCCAGTGGAGATGAAAGACCGTCTGACCGGCCCCCGCACCTGCGTTGACGACGACACGGTAGTCCTTCAGCCCCTCGCGTGCGGCGACGTCGGCGACGAACTCGAGCATCCGCTTCGCCTCGTCCGCCGAGAACGCGCCGATCCCGTGGAACGAGGCGACGTGCCGCTCGGGGAGAACGAGCAGGTGCGTGTCGGCCTGCGGGTTGATGTCGCGGATCGCGACGAAGCCGTCCGCAGCCGCGACGTGGTCGCCGTCCCGGTACAGGCGGCAGAAGAGACAGTCGTCGGTCATGCGGCAAGCACCCCTTGGTCGGAGACGGCCGCGCCGCGGACCGGGACGAGCTCGCCGACAGGCGCGGAGCCGCCGACGAGCCAGGGCGAGTAGTCGTCGCCGTAGCCGCGGCCGGGCCGGTCGACGAGCACGACGTCGCCCCGGCCGACCTTCGTGCGCCAGCGCGCGAGGCACGCCTCGTGAGAGGCGGCGCGCAGCCGGGCGCCGCGCTCTCGCTTCACCTGCGGCGGCACGCTGTCCTCGCCGGCCGTGACCGTGCCGGGGCGCGGCGAGTACGGGAAGACGTGGATCTTCGTCAGGCCCGCGTCGCGGGCGGCGCGCAGCGTGTTCGCGAACGCGCGCTCATCCTCGGCGGGGAAGCCGACGATCGCGTCGCTCGTCAGGTTGAACTCGTCCTGGAGCGGCGCGAGCCGGCGCAGGTACGTCGCGACCCGGTAGCGGCGGCCCATCGCCTGGAGAACGCCGTCGTCGCCCGACTGGAGCGGCACGTGCAGGTGCCGGCTGACCGTGGGCGTCTCCCGCAGCGCGGCGACGAGCTCGTCCGAGACGTGGTTGATCTCGATCGAGGAGAGCCGAAGCCGTTCGAGCCCCGGCGTAGCGCCCGCCTCGCGGACGAGACGCGGCAGGTCGCAGCCCGCGGTCCGGTCGCGGTAGCAGCCGAGGTTGATCCCGGTGAGCACGACCTCGCGGTGCCCCTGGCCGACCCGGCGGCGGATCTCGGCGAGGACGGCGTCGGCGGCGCGACTGCGCGAGGCGCCGCGCACGAGCGGGATGACGCAGAAGTTGCAGGAGAACGAGCAGCCGTCCTGCACCTTGACGAACGCGCGGACGCGGTCGAGGCGAGCGTCGGCCCGGACGCAGCCGATCGCACCGACGTCGCCGGCAACCCAGTCCGGGGTCTGCTCGCTGCGTCGCGCGACGACGACGACGTTCTCCGGAAGGCCGGCGAACGCGTCTGCGGCGAGGTTCGCCCCACAGCCGGTGACGTAGACGCGCCGGTGCGTGCGGGCGGCGCGGGCTGCCTCCTTGCGCGACTTCGAGACGGCCTCGTGGGTGACGCAGCACGTGTTGACGACCGCGACGTCGGCGCCGCCGTCGTGCTCGCGGTGGCCGTCTGCGAG